>NZ_JBVPVA010001005.1:0-20861 GCF_055612215.1 Actinomycetospora sp.
GTCGTTGACGACGTTCGTGACCACCTCGATCGGGTCGCCCTCGACGGCGACCGTCTCGACCTCGCCGACGCCCTTGGACGACGCGCGCTCCTTGGCGTCGCGCAGCGTCTCCTCGGCGGGGGTGGACCCGACGACGTGGTAGGCAGCGTCCTCCCCGAGCTGCTGCTCGGCCTGCCCGGTGTTCTTCGCCGGGTGGTACGCGCAGATGATCAGCAGGGTGGCCGAGGAGTCGGCCGCGACGGTGGCCGCGCGGTCGACGGCGCGGTAGGACGATTCCGAGCCGTCGGTACCGACGGCGACGAGCTGGTAGGCGCCCATGGTGCGTGCTCCGATCTGGCGGTCTCCGGACGGCGGGAACGAACGTGTACCGGAGGTGGCGCATGGTAGCGCCTTGCGCCGATCGGACGCACACGACCCCCCGGTCGCCGAGGTCAGGGGCGTTGCGCCTCACCCGGGCCACACAGCGTCCCCACGATCAGGTGGGCCCGCAGCCGCGGCGTCAGACGCGTGAACACCGACGTCATCGCCCGGACCGACTCGACCACGTCGTCGTCGGAGCGGTCCGACCCGCTGGTGCCGCAGGAGCCCAGGTAGGCGCGCCGCGGCCGGGCCGGCAGGGAGAAGAAGCCCTCGAAGAACTCCGGGACCTCGGCGGGGGGCAGGCGCAGGAGGACGTCGAGCCCGCGGCGCCGCATCTGGTGCACCACGCGGGCCCGACCACCGCCGACCGCGCGCCGCGCCCCAGCCGCTCGACCGGACCCGTCGAGCCCGACGTGATCGTCCGATCGAGTGGCCAGCGTGTCGGCCAGTCGGGTGGCCGCCCGGAGCGAGCGGGCCACGGAGAACCCCGTCGCGGGGTGGACGAACGGGGCCGCGGCGCCGAGCGCGACGACCCCTGCGGGGGAGCGGTGGTCGGGGGTGTCGACGGGGAAGCGCACGTGCTCGACGTGCGCCGGGTCGTCGAGCGGGATCTCGGCGTCGCGCAGGCCCGCCGCACGCAGGCGCCGGCGCAGGCGGTCGGCGAGCTCGGGCAGCGGGAGTCCGGGCCGGCGGGCCAGGGACGTCTCCTCGAGCAGCACCCGGCCGCCGCCGAGCGGCACCGCGTAGAGGAAGGTCGGCCACCCGGGCAGGCCGTGCAGCGGACGCCAGTCCATGAAGACCAGCCGCCCACCGGTGACCGTGGCCGCCGTGGCGGCGTCGACGACGACGCCGACCGCGGTCTGCTCGGCCCGCCGCCCGGGCCGGCGGGCCGTGCTCAGCGCCTGCATGGCGCCGCTCGCGTCCGCGACGAGGGCGGCCGGGAGCTCGGTGCCGTCGGCGAGGACCGCGCCGTGCGGCCCGGCCGCGGCGACCTTCCCCCGCAGCACCCGCACCCCGTCGTCGTGCAGGGCGTGCTGCAGCGCGGCGGTGTCGAGGACGGCGTACTCGTCCTCGAGCCGGTGGGTCCGGGTCGCGATCGCCCACCCGACGTCGTGCGCGGCCACGACCTCGTCCGGGAGGGCGTCCGGCCCGCCGCCGCGCGGCAGCTCGTGGCGCCACGTCCCGTAGGTGTGCCGCCAGGACCGGTCGGGGCGGGGGTCGACGAGGACGACGTCGAGGCCGCGCCGGGCGCAGGCGCGCGCCGCGGCCCAGCCGGCGGGGCCGCCACCGGCGACCAGCAGGTCGGGTCGCGTCAGCCCGGTCCGGTGTCCATCTCGCGGTCCCACGCGCGCAGCGTCTCGCGATCACGCTTCGCCCGCGCGTTCCAGTCGCGCATCGTCTGCGGGTAGCCGGTGACGGTCACGTCGTAGATCGGTACCGCGCACTTGCGGGCGAGGCGCTGCGCGGCCCGCGGGGTCCCGACGCGGCGCCGGGTCCACTCGCCGTCGACGGCCACGGCGACCACGGTCGTGTCGGTCGCCGTGGTCTCCGGCTCGACGAAGAACTCCACCCCGCGCCGCGACCGCGCGAACCCCCGCAGGTGCTCCAGGTCGGCCGGGCCGCCCTCGCGGTCGAGGACCTGCCGGCGCCCGTCGGCGCCGACCCCGGACGAGCCCGCGGCGCCGCTCCCGCGCAACCAGCTGAACAGGCCCATGGTCCCCAGTGTCCCCGATCCCGGGCACGACCGGTGTGAAAGGACGGCTCGTCGGCCCTCCGCCGCGGGGGCGGCGGTCACCCTGCGGTGACGCGCGCGACAGGCGACCCCGGCCACCCCGGACCCGCGTGCCCGGGGGAGGGCCGGGGGCCTCACCTACACTGGAGGTGCGGCGAGACGCCCGTCGCCGCGGCGCGGACGGCCCCCGTCACGACCGCCGCACCGTCGCCGGAGCTGCGGCGCGACCCCGACCCGGGAAGGCCCCCTGTGATCACCGCGTCCGAACTCGAGCTGCGCGCCGGCTCCCGTGTCCTGCTCTCGGGGGTCACCCTCCGCGTGCAGCCGGGGGACCGCATCGGCCTCGTCGGACGCAACGGCGCGGGCAAGACGACCTCGCTGCGCGCGCTCGCGGGGGAGTCGGAGCCCTACGGCGGCACGATCCGGTCGACGGGGCCGGTCGGGTACCTGCCGCAGGACCCGCGCGAGGGCGACCTGTCGGTGCTCGCCAAGGACCGGGTCCTGTCCGCCCGCGGGCTCGACCAGATCCTGCGCGACATGGAGAAGGCCCAGACCGCGATGGCCGAGCTGGCGGACGACGCCGAGCGGGACAAGGCCGTCGCGCGCTACGGCCGGCTCGAGACCCGGTTCGCCGACCTCGGGGGGTACGCGGCCGAGAGCGAGGCCGGACGCATCTGCTCCAACCTGGGCCTGCCCGACCGCGTGCTCGCCCAGCCCCTCGAGACGCTCTCCGGCGGGCAGCGGCGCCGCGTCGAGCTCGCGCGGATCCTCTTCGCCGCGTCGGGCGAGGGCGGCCACGCCGGGACCACGCTGCTGCTCGACGAGCCGACCAACCACCTCGACGCCGACTCGATCTCGTGGCTGCGCAGCTTCCTGCGGGGCCACGAGGGCGGCGTCGTGATCATCAGCCACGACACCGACCTGCTCGCGGACGTCGTGAACAAGGTGTGGTTCCTCGACGCCACCCGCGGCGAGCTCGACGCCTACAACATGACCTGGAAGAACTACCTGCGGGCCCGGGCCGACGACGAGGCCCGCCGCCGCCGGGAGCGCGCCAACGCCGAGAAGAAGGCCTCGGCTCTGCAGGCCCAGGCCGCGAAGATGGGCGCGAAGGCGACGAAGGCCGTGGCCGCCAAGCAGATGCAGCGCCGCGCGAGCGCACTGCTCGAGGGCCTCGACGACGAGCGCACCGCCGACCGGGTCGCCGCGATCCGGTTCCCGACCCCCCAGGCCTGCGGGAAGACCCCGCTCACCGCGTCCGGGCTGTCCAAGAGCTACGGCTCGCTCGAGGTGTTCACCGGGGTCGACCTCGCCGTGGACCGCGGCTCCCGGGTGGTGATCCTCGGCCTCAACGGGGCCGGGAAGACCACGCTGCTGCGGATCCTCGCCGGCGCCGAGTCCGCGGACACCGGCGAGGTGACGCCGGGGCACGGGCTGCGCACCGGGTACTTCGCCCAGGAGCACGACACGCTCGACATGGACCGCACGGTCTGGCAGAACGCCCGCTCGGCCGCGCCGGACACCCCCGAGCAGCAGCTGCGGACGCTGCTCGGCGCGTTCCAGTTCTCCGGCGAGCAGCTCGAGCAGCCCGCCGGCACGCTCTCCGGCGGCGAGCGCACCCGCCTGGCCCTGGCCGGCCTGGTCTCGAGCGCGGCGAACCTGCTGCTGCTCGACGAGCCCACGAACAACCTGGACCCCGCCTCGCGGGAGAAGGTGCTCGACGCGCTGCGCCACTACGAGGGCGCCGTGGTCCTCGTGACGCACGATCCGGGCGCCGTCGAGGCCCTCGAGCCCGAGCGCGTCATCCTCCTGCCGGACGGCACCGAGGACCTCTTCTCGGCCGACCACCTCGAGCTGGTCGAACTGGCCTGACGATCACCCGTCGGACCCGCCGCGCGGCGTAGGGCCTTCGTGAGCTGGAACGATCAGGCCGATGGGCCGTCCGGGCGGTTCCCGCTCCGGACGGCGGAACCGCTCACCGATCATGTGGAATGTGCCGTGGCGCACACCGCCTCTCACGATCATCATGGGTCGACCGGGCACCGTCCGGGAGAGGGGTGGACCAACCATGGCCGATCTGAAGAAGGGCGCCCGCATCACGGGCGACCAGCGGGACAAGCTCGCCACGGATCTCAAGAAGAAGTACGAGAAGGGCGCGAGCATCCGCTCGCTCGCCGAGTCCACGGGCCGTTCGTACGGCTTCGTGCACCGGGTGCTCTCCGAGTCGGGGGTGACCCTGCGCGGGCGCGGCGGGGCGACGCGCACCAAGAAGGCCTGAGCTCGACGTCCGCGGGGACTCCGCGGACGAGGGGCACGTCAGCAGCCGCGAGCGCTCCTGGGCTCGAGTGGCGTGCTCCTGATCCACGGGCGCCCCCGCTCGGGCGCCCCCGGCCTCGCGGTGAGGGGCACGTCAGGCATCCGCGAGGGCTCCCGGGCCTGCGTGGTGCGCCCCTGATCGGTGGGCGCACCTCGACCCGACATCCGTCCCGGATGCGCCCACGGCGAACAGCACCCCCGTGCGCGAGCGTGAGCTCGCCCGGACGCGGATACTCGACGCCCGGACCGGCGGACCATCACCCGTCGGACGCGACCCGCGCCCCCGTTCGCTTGACCTCGACGATGGTCGAGGTCGCACGCTCGGCGCCGAGGTCCGAGCGAACGGGGTGAACGGCGTGGAGAACGCCTGGATGTTGATGATGTCCATGTCGCGGGGCGACTCGCTGCCGCGCTCGGTCCCGCCCGGGACCCTGGGCCGCATCTGGCGCTTCGCCTCCGCCCACCACCGGATGCTCTACGCGTTCCTCGCGCTGACCACGGTCTCGGCCGTCATCGCGGTGGGGGTCCCGGTGCTGGCGGGGCGGGTCGTCGACGCGATCGTGCACCGCAACGGCCTCGGCACCGTCGTCGTCATCGCCGCGGCCATCGCCGGGCTCGCCGTCGTCGACTCGATCTCGGGCCTGGCCGAGCGGTGGATGAGCTCGCGGATCGGCGAGGGGCTGATCTACGACCTGCGCCGCGCGGTGTTCTCCCACGTGCAGTCGATGCCGGTCGCGTTCTTCACCCGCACGCGGACGGGGTCGCTCGTCAGCCGGCTCAACAACGACGTCATCGGGGCGCAGCGGGCGTTCACATCGACGCTGTCGGGCCTGGTCACCAACGTCATCCAGCTCGTGCTGACCGTCGCCGTGATGATCACGCTGGCCTGGCAGGTCACGCTGCTCGCCCTCGTCCTGCTCCCGATCTTCATCCTGCCCGCGCGGCGGATGGGCCGGACGATCGCGGCCCTGCAGCGCGAGTCCGCCGACCTCAACGCCGCCATGACCGGGCAGATGACCGAGCGGTTCTCGGCCGGCGGCGCGACGCTGGTGAAGCTGTTCGGGCGCCCGGAGGCGGAGGCCGACGAGTTCGGCGACCGGGCCGACCGGGTGCGGGCCATCGGGGTCCGCACCGCGATGGCCAACCGGGTCTTCATGACGAGCCTGACGCTGGTCAGCTCCCTGGCCCAGGCGATGGTCTACGGGGTGGGCGGCTGGCTGGCGATCACCGGGCGGATCGACGCGGGCACCGTCGTGAGCCTCGCCCTGCTGCTCACCCGCCTCTACGGGCCGCTGACCCAGCTGGCGAACGCGCGCGTCGACGTGATGAGCGCGCTGGTCAGCTTCGAGCGGGTCTTCGAGGTGCTCGACCTGCCGCCCTCGATCACCGAGCGCGCCGACCCGACGCCGCTGCCCGCGGAGGCGCCGCTGGGGGTGCGGCTGCGCGACGTGCGCTTCACCTACCCGAGCGGCGACGCGATCTCGCTGGCCAGCCTGGAGGAGATCGCGACCCTCGACCACGTCGAGAACGACGAGGTGCTGCACGGGGTGGACCTCGAGGTCCGGCCGGGGCAGATGCTCGCGCTCGTCGGACCGTCGGGTGCGGGCAAGTCGACCATCGCGTCGCTGGTGCCGCGCCTCTACGACGTCGACTCCGGCGCCGTCGAGGTCGGCGGCGGGGTAGGGGGGCGCGGCGACGTCGCGTGGACCGACGTGCGCGACCTGTCCTTCGCCGACCTGCGCGGCGCCGTCGGGGTGGTCACCCAGGACGGCCACCTCTTCCACGACACCGTGGCCGGCAACCTGCGCTACGCCAAGCCCGACGCCACCGACGCCGAGCTGTTCACCGCCCTGGAGCGGGCCCGCCTCGGCCCGCTGGTGCGCCAGTTGCCCGAGGGCCTGGCCACGGTCGTCGGGGAGCGCGGCTACCGGCTCTCGGGCGGCGAGCGCCAGCGCCTGACCATCGCGCGCCTGCTGCTCGCGGCACCGCGGGTCGTGATCCTCGACGAGGCCACCGCCCACCTGGACTCGGAGTCCGAGGTGGCGGTGCAGGAGGCGCTCGCGGAGGCCCTGGTCGGGCGCACGGCCATCGTCATCGCCCACCGGCTCTCGACCATCCGCAGCGCGGACACCATCGCCGTGGTGGAGGACGGACGGGTCGTCGAGCAGGGCCCGCACGAGGTCCTGCTCGACCGCGGGGGCCGCTACGCCGACCTGCACCACACCCAGTTCGCGACGGCGGCCACGCCCGCCGGTTGATCATCGACGGCCACGCTGTCGGGGTCCCGTGATACGACGGACACCGACGCGTCGAGGGCCTGCAGGTCGCCGTCGCGCCGTGTAGCGTCCTTCGCCGTGATTCCGGGGCCACCGCGCTCCCGGGTCGCCGCGGAGGACGACGGCCCCACCCGGGCCTGGGACGAGGGACACGTTGGGTCGCCCGCGCCGTGCGGGTACCGCGACAGTTGGCGTGACGCCGGGGTCCGCCGACGAGGAGGGTGGTCATGGCTGCTCCCGTGATCGAGCTGGATCCCGCCGCGCCGATCCCCGACCGGGCGGCCGCCGCCGCCTACGTCGCGTCGATCTGCTTCAAGCACGGGCCGCCGAGGCTCGTGGGCGCCGAGCTCGAATGGCTCGTCCGCTCCGCGACCCGTCCCGTCGACCGTCTCGATCCCGCCGTCCTGCTCCGTGCCCTCGGCCCCCACGCGCCCGGCACGCTGAGCTCCTCGATCCCCGCCGCGAACGGCGAGGGACCGGCGCCCCTGCACCCCGATCCTCCGGACCCGCTCCCCGCCGGGAGCACGGTGACCGTCGAGCCCGGGGGGCAGGTGGAGATCGCCACCCCGCCCGTCCCCGGACTCGCCCCGCTCGTGGACGCGATCCGCGTGGACACGGCCGCGATCCGCGCCCGGCTCGCCGCCGAGGACCTCGTCCTGGTCGGCCGCGCCTCGGACCCGCTGCGCCCGCCCCGGCGCATCCTGCAGGTCCCGCGCTACGCCGCGATGGAGGCGGCGTTCGACCGCGTCGGCCCGCACGGGCGCACGATGATGTGCTCGACGTCGGCCGTGCAGGTCTGTCTCGACGCCGGCGACGGGCCCGCGGTCACCGACCGCTGGCAGGCCCTCCACGAGATCGGCCCCACCCTCGTCGCGACCTTCGCGAACTCCCCGGCGGTGCACGGCAGGCGCACCGGCTGGAAGTCCTCGCGCATGGCGAGCTGGCTGACGCTCGACCCGGAACGCACCCGGCCCCCGGTCGACCTCGGACCGGACCCGGCCGCCGAATGGGCCGAGCGCGCCCTCGACACCAGCCTGCTCTGCGTGCGCCGCGACGGGACCTGGAGCGCCCCGCCCGCGGTGAGCTTCGGCGACTGGATCGACGGCGAGGGCGGGCTCGACGTCCGGCCGACCCGCGAGGACCTCGACTACCACCTCACGACGCTCTTCCCGCCGGTCCGGCCGCACGGCCACGTCGAGGTGCGCTACCTCGACGAGCAGCCCGGCGACGAGTGGGCCGTCCCGATCGCGGTGGTCACGGCGCTCCTCTCCGATCCCGGCACGCTCGACCGCGCGCGCGACGCCGTCGCCCCCGCGGTCGGCCGGTGGGGCGCCGCCGCCCGTCACGGGCTCGCCGACGGGGTGCTGCGCCGCGCGGCGGGCACCCTCGTCGAGCTCGCCCACCAGCGCCTGCTCACCACCGACCCCGCGCTCGCGGCCCTCGTCGGGGACGTCGCGGAGCGCCGTGTCCTGCGCGGGCTGTGCCCGGCCGACACCGGCGTCGGCGAACCCGGTGAGAGCGACCTGGAGCCCGCCGAGGGCAGCCCCTACCCCGACGACCCCGTTCCCGGAGGCGATCACGCATGACCAGCGACCTCTCCGCCGCGACCGGCACCCGCTACCCGGAGGCGCTGCGCCGGCGCCTGGCCGAGGACCTCGAGACCGCGCGCCGACGCACCCGGGCGCTGGCCGACGCCGTCGACGACGACGACCTCACGCGCCAGCACTCCCCGCTGATGTCGCCGCTGCACTGGGACGTGGCGCACATCGCCAACATGGAGGACCTCTGGCTGGTCCGCCGTGCTGCTGCCGAGGACCCCGGGCCCGGGGTGCGCGAGGACATCGACCACCTCTACGACGCGTTCACCAACCCCCGCGCGGGGCGCCCGGCGCTCCCGCTGCTCGACCCGACCCAGGCCCGCGACTACGGGGCCACCGTGCGCGAGCGGGCCCTGGCGATCCTGGAGCAGGCGGGGCCCGACGGCCGCGCGATCATGGACGACGGGTTCGTCTACGGGATGATCGCCCAGCACGAGCAGCAGCACGTCGAGACGATGCTCGCCACCCACCAGCTGCGCGTCGGGCCCCGGGCGCTGGACGCCCCGCCGCCCCCGGCGTCGCCACGGGCGGCCGAGCTGATCGGCACCGAGGTGTTCCACCCCGGCGGCTGGTTCACGATGGGGACCGACGCCACCGGCCCCGACCGGTACGCGCTGGACAACGAGCGGCCGGCCCACCGCGTCGAGGTCACGCCCTTCCACCTCGACGCCGTCCCCGTGACCAACGGGGAGTACGCCCGGTTCGTCGACGACGGCGGGTACGCGCGGCCCGAGCTGTGGTCGGGCGCGGGCTGGGAGCACATCCGGGGCGAGGGCTGGACCGCGCCGATGACGTGGGAGCAGCGCGACGGCGCGTGGCACCGCACCTCGTTCGGGACGCGGGAGCCGATCGCCGACGTCGCCGACCAGCCCGTCCTGCACGTGTGCTTCCACGAGGCCCTCGCGTACGCGACGTGGGCCGGGAAGCGGCTGCCCACCGAGACCGAGTGGGAGTACGCCGCGCGGTACGACCCGGCGACGGGGGAGACCCGCCGCTTCCCGTGGGGCGACGAGGACCCGACCCCGGAGCGCGCCAACCTCGACCAGCACCACCTCCAGCCCGCCCCCGTCGGCGCCTACCCGGCCGGGGCGTCGCCGCTCGGGGTGCACCAGTTGATCGGGGACGTCTGGGAATGGTGTGGCTCGGGCTTCTCGGGATACCCCGGGTTCGCCCCGTTCCCGTACGAGGAGTACTCCCAGGTGTTCTTCGGCGGTGACTTCCGGATGCTGCGGGGGGCCTCGTTCGGGGTCGGCACGGTCACCGCGCGCGCCACCTTCCGGAACTGGGACCTGCCGATCCGCCGGCAGATCTTCTCGGGCTTCCGCTGCGCGCGATCGTCCGAGCACGCGTGATCCGCTGATGTGCCGACACCTGGCCCACGTGGGTCCGCACCCGGTGACCCTCGCGTCGCGGGTCACGGAGCCGGCGCACTCCCTGCTCGTGCAGGCCTACGCGCCCGCCGACATGCGCGGGGGCGGCACCGTGAACGCCGACGGCTTCGGGGTCGGGTGGCTCGCGCCGTCGACCCACCCGCCCCGGGCGCACTCCTACCGGGCCCCGGTGCCGATGTGGACCGACGCCTCGTTCCTCGACCTCGCGACGGCCGTCGAGAGCCCGGCGTTCGTCGGCGCGGTCCGGTCGGCCACCGTCGGCATGCCGGTCTCGGTCGGGGCGTGCGCGCCGTTCCGCGACGGCACCCGGATCTTCAGCCACAACGGGGTCGTCCGGGGATGGCCGGGGAGCCTGGCCGACCTCGCCGCGGAGCTCGACACCGAGACCCTGATGACGCTCGACGCGCCGACCGACTCGGCGGTGCTGTGGGCCCTCGTGCGCCGCCACCTCGACGCCGGCAAGGACCCGGTGGACGCGGTGCTCGACGTCGTGGCCCGGACCCTCGCGGCCGCCCCCGGCTCGCGGCTGAACCTGCTCCTGCTCACCACCGACGACGCGGGGGAGCCGACGCTCGTCGCGACCGCCGTGGACCACGCGCTGGCCTACCGGGCCGGACCCGACGGCGTCACCGTCGCCTCCGAGCCCCTCGACGACGACGCCGCCTGGACGGCTGTGCCGGACCTGTCGGCCGTCGTCGTCCGCGGCGCCCGCGCCACCCCCGAGGTCGGCTCGCTGACCTGATCACCGCGGCCGCCGCGCCGCCCGCCCGCCGCCGTTCCCGACGCCGTGAACCAGGCCGCCCCTGCCCGGGGGAGCCGCAACCCGAACGGACGTGACCTCCCTCCATGACTTCTCATGGGACCCTGCCCAGCCTCGACGTCCACCTCGACGAGGCGGCCGCCGACGCGGCCCTGCGCGAGGACGCGCGCCGGGGCCTGACGTCGACGCCCAAGGTGCTGCGCCCGCAGTGGCTCTACGACGCCCGCGGCTCGGAGCTGTTCGAGCAGATCACCGCCCTGCCGGAGTACTACCCCTTCACCGCCGAGCGCGAGGCGCTCGCGGACGGCGCGGACGACGTCGCGCGCCTCTCCGGCGCCGACACGTTCGTCGAGCTCGGCTCGGGATCGTCGACGAAGTCGACGCTGCTCCTCGACGCGATGTCCCGGACGGGGACGCTGCGCCGCTACATCCCGGTGGACGTCTCGGCCGCCGCGCTGGAGGAGGCGGTGCCCGCCCTCGTCGCGGGCTACCCCGACCTCGACGTGCGTGGGGTCGTCGCGGACTTCACCGCCAACCTGCACAGCATCCCCCGGGTCGGCAGCCGCCTGGTGGTGCTGCTCGGCGGGACGATCGGCAACTTCGAGCCCGAGCAGCGCCGGGACTTCCTCGCCGCGCTCGCCGACACGCTCGACGCGGGGGAGCACTTCCTCGTCGGCACCGACCTGATCAAGGACGAGGCCACGCTCGTCGCGGCCTACGACGACGCGGCCGGGGTCACCGCGGAGTTCGAGCGCAACGCGCTGACCGTGCTCAACCGCGTGCTCGGCGCCGACTTCGACGTGGACGGGTTCTCCTACGTCGCGGCGTGGGTGCCGCAGTCGAGCCGGATCGAGATGCGGGTCCGGGCGGACCGGCCGATGACGGTGTCCGTGCCCGCGCTCGACCTCACCGTCTCCTTCGCCGAGGGCGAGGAGATGCGCACCGAGATCTCGACGAAGTTCACGCGGGAGGGCATCGCGTCCGAGCTCGACGCCGCCGGCTTCGACGTGGCGCACTGGTTCACCGACCCGGCCGGGCGTTTCGGGCTGACCCTCGCGCGGCGTCGGTGAGCCGCTGACACGCTGACGCGGTGGCCACGGAGGACCGGGAGCGCTGGGACCGGCGGTTCGCGACCGCCGATCCCGGCCGGCCCGGTCCGCCCTCGGCGCTCGTCGGGCGGGAGGACCTGGTCCCGGTCCGGGAGGCGCGGCCCGGTGGAGAGCGTCCCGACGACGCGGCCGGCCGCGCGCTCGACCTGGCGTGCGGGCGCGGCACCGTCGCGGTCTGGCTGGCCGCCCGCGGGTTCGCGACGACGGCCGTGGACGTCTCGCCCGAGGCGCTGCGGCTGACCGGCGAGCTCGCCGCGACCCACGGGGTGGCGGTCACGACGGTGCGCGCCGACCTCGACGACGGGCTCCCGGCGGCGGCCGCGGGTCCGTTCGACGTCGTGGTCTGCCAGCGCTTCCGCGACCCCGCGCTCTACCCGGTCCTGCCGCGGCTGCTCACCCCGGGCGGGCTGCTCGTCGTCACGGTGCTCTCGACCGTCGGCGACGCCGGGGGGTCGTACCGCGCCGGACCGGGGGAGCTGCACGCCGCGTTCTCCCACCTCGACGTGCTGGTGGACGAGGAGGGGCGGGGCGAGGCCCACCTGGTGGCGCGGGTGCCGCCGCCGGTGGCACTTCGGCGCTCGACGTGACAGCTAGACTCGATCCGTGTCAACCGATGCCGGCGCCGAGACGACCGTGACCCCGCAGGGCCGCGTGACGATCCCGGCGGCGCTGCGTCGCGAGGCGGGCATCGAGGTCGGGGACACCGTGATCGTCCACGTCGAGGACGGCCGCGTGGTGGTCGAGACCCGGGACCAGCTCGCCGCGAGGACCCGCCGCGACGTCGCCCGGGCCGGTGTCCGGGCCTCCGTGGTCGACGAGCTCCTCGCCGAGCGCCGGGCCGAGGCGGCCCGGGACGAGGCCGGGTGAGCGCACCCGCCGTCCTCGACGCCTCCGCGCTCCTCGCCTGGCTCCTCGAGGAGCCGGGCGCCGACGTCGTCGACCCGCTGCTGACGGGGGCCGTCCTCTCGACGGTGAACCTCGCCGAGGTGTGGCAGAAGCTCGACCACCACGGCGTGGACGCCGATCGCGCGCTGCGGCGCGTCCGGCTCCTCGGCGTGCGCACCGAGCCCTTCTCGGACCAGGACGCCGTCCTCGCGGCCCGGCTGTGGTCCGGCGGCCGGCGGGTCGGTCTCTCGCTCGGCGACCGGTGCTGCCTCGGCGTCGCCGCCCGGCTCGGTCGGACGGCCCTCACGGCCGATCGATCGTGGGCCGGTCTCGGGCTGTCGGTCGACGTCCAGGTCATCCGCTGACGACGAGGGGCCGCGTCAGGATCGAGGGAGGGTCGGGCGCGTGGTCACGGCGCGGCGCAGACCGCGTCCTGTCCGGGAGCGCTCTGCGTCTGCGTGGCGACGACCTGGCCGTCGACGGCGATGCGGCACGTGATCCGCGAGTTCGGCGGCACGTTCACCAGGGAGACCTGCATCTTCGGCTGCGGGGTGTACCCGACCGGCAGCGACAGGTCGAACGGCAGCCCGCTGAAGGTGATCTCCTGGTTGCTGCCGAGCTGGCCGACCATCACGTACCGGCCGAAGGCCGTGCCCCCGGCGGAGCCCGTCGCGGTGAACTGCACGAGGTGCTGCGGGGCGGGAGGGGGCTCCTCGCTCGAGCACGCCGTCGCCAGGACCGCCACCGCCGCAGCGACCAGCGCACCCGCCGTCCGGACCCAACGCCTGCGCCCCATGCGCCCTCCCGGTACGACGACCGGCGGCCGTCGCCGGTGTGAGCGGGAATCGTAGGGCCAGGAGGGGTGCCGTGAGCGACCGGGGGCGGCGTCCCGGGGCGAGCCGGAGCGGCGGGCCCCCGCGGTTACCGGCGCCGACGAGGCGGCTCCTGGGCCACCAGAGCGTCTCCTTCGAGGGGTCCGCTACCGCGCGGGAGGTGACATCATCGTCAGCCGACGAGGCCCGCTCTCGGGCATCCGGGTGACGTCAGGAGACACAGCGCGTGGGGCAGCTCTACATCGACGGCGCCTGGGTGGACGCCGAGGACGGCGGCCGGCGCGAGATTCGTTCGCCCGCCTACGGCACCCTCGTCGCCGAGGTCAGCGAGGCGGGCCCCGCCGACACCGAGCGCGCCATTGCGGCTGCCCGGGCGGCCTTCGACGACGGCCGGTGGTCGGACGTCCCGGCCCCGGAACGGGGCGCGCTGCTGCTGCGCGTCGCCGACCTGCTGCAGCGCGACAAGGACCGGCTCGCACGCGCCGAGACCGACGACACCGGGAAGCGCATCGTCGAGTCCGAGATCGACATGGACGACATCACGAACTGCTTCCGCTGGTTCGGCCACCTCGCCGCCACGGACGACGGACGCCTCGTCGAGACCGGGGTGCCGAACGCCCGCAGCAAGGTCGTCCACGAGCCGGTCGGGGTCTGCGGCCTGATCACCCCGTGGAACTACCCGCTGCTCCAGACGGCGTGGAAGGTGGCGCCCGCGCTCGGTGCCGGCTGCACGTTCGTCCTCAAGCCGAGCGAGCTCACCCCGCACACCGCGATCATCCTGATGGAGCTGCTGGCCGAGGCGGGCGTGCCGGACGGCGTCGCGAACCTCGTCCTGGGCGCCGGCGCCACCGCCGGGGGACCGCTGTCCACCGACCCGCGCGTGGACATGGTGAGCTTCACCGGCGGTCTCGCCACCGGCAGGATCCTCATGGCGAACGCGGCCGCGACCGTCAAGAAGGTCGCCCTCGAGCTCGGCGGCAAGAACCCGTTCGTGCTGTTCGCCGACGCCGACCACGAGACCGCGGTCGACAACGTCCTCACCGGGATCTTCCTGCACTCCGGCCAGGTGTGCTCCGCCGGCGCACGGCTCGTCGTCGAGGAGTCCGCGCACGACCGCATCGTGGACGACCTGGTCGAACGGGCCCGGCGCATCGTCCTGGGCGGTCCGGACGACCCGACCACCGAGACCGGCCCGCTCATCTCGGCGGCGCACCGCGACAAGGTCGAGTCCTACGTGCAGCGCGGGATCGCCGAGGGCGCCGTGCTGCGCTGCGGCGGGGAGCGCCCGAAGGACCCGCGCCTGGCCGACGGGTACTTCTACCCGCCGACGATCCTCGACGGCTGCACCCAGGACATGGCCGTGGTGCACGAGGAGTCGTTCGGCCCGGTGCTCACCGTCGAGACGTTCACCGACCTCGACGACGCCGTCCGCATCGGCAACGACACCGAGTACGGCCTGGCGGGCGCGGTGTTCTCCGCCGACCACGGCACCTGCGAGGAGGTCGCCGGGCGACTGCGCCACGGCACCGTCTGGATCAACGACTTCGGCCCCTACGTGCCCGCCGCGGAGTGGGGCGGCTTCGGCCACTCCGGCTTCGGGCGCGAGCTCGGCCGGGCGGGCCTGGCCGAGTACCAGGAGACCAAGCACGTCTGGACCAACACCCGCCCGGCGCCGACCGGGTGGTTCCCCTCTTCCAGCCCAGGGAGTGGATCGTGACCACGGACAACACCACCGACAGTCCGGACAGTTCGGACAGCTCCGACATCGACGAGTTCGGGTACAGACCGAGCCTCGTCCGCTCGCTCGGCAGCTTCCACACGTTCGCGGCGGGGATCAGCTACATCTCGATCCTCACCGGCACGTTCCAGCTGTTCTACTTCGGCCTCGCGAGCGGGGGCCCGTCGTACTGGTGGTCCTGGCCGCTCGTGTTCGTCGGGCAGCTCATGGTGGCGCTGTGCTTCTGCGAGCTGGCGGCCCGGTTCCCGGTCGCCGGGTCGATCTACAACTGGACCAAGCGGCTGACGAGTCCGCACATCGCCTGGCTCGCCGGGTGGACCATGCTGACGGCCTCGATCGTCTCGATCGCCGCCGTCGCGCTGGCGCTGCAGGCGACGCTGCCCCAGCTCTGGTCGGGGTTCCAGTTCATCCCGATGGCCGGTCCCGACGACACCGGGGCGCAGGCCCTCAACGGCGTCATCCTCGCGGCGCTCCTCATCGTCTTCACCACCACGATCAACGCCTTCGGCACCAAGCTGATGGCCCAGATCAACTCCGCGGGCGTGTTCATCGAGCTCATCGCGGCCTGCGTGCTGATCATCCTGCTGGCCGTGAACGTCGTGCGCGGCCCGCAGGTGGTGCTCTCCAACGGCGGGCTCGACACGAGCGGTCGGCCGTGGGGCTACACCGGCGCCTTCCTCGTGGCGATGTTCGCCTCCCTCTACGTCATGTACGGCTTCGACACCGCGTCGTCGCTCGCCGAGGAGTCCCACGACCCCCGCAGGAACGCCCCGAAGGCGATCCTTCGGGCGCTGTTCTTCTCGTTCCTGCTCGGCGGCCTCATCCTGCTGCTCGCGCTCATGTCCGCCCCGGACCTCTCCGATCCCGCGTTCAGCTCGCTCGGCGGCCTGCAGGCGCTGGTCCTCGCCGTCCTCGGCGGGACGCTCGGCTCGGTGATCCTCGTGGCCGTCGTCGTCGCCGTCGTCGTCTGCGCCCTGGCGGTGCACGCGGCGGCCATCCGGCTGGCGTTCGCGATGAGCCGCGACAACAACCTGCCGGCGGGCGCCAAGCTCTGCACGATCAGCCCGCGCTTCGGCACCCCGATCGTCGCGTCGGTCGTCATCGGCGTCGTCGCGATCGTCCTGCTCTTCGTCACCTTCAGCCCGCAGATCTACACCGTGGTCACCTCGATCGCGATCATCATGATCTACACGGCGTACCTGCTGGTCACGGTGCCGATGCTCGTCAAGCGCATCCGCGGGGAGTGGCAGCCGCGGGAGGGCGCCTTCACCCTCGGGCGCTGGGGCATCCCGGTCAACGTCCTCGCCGTGCTGTGGGGCGGGCTCATGACCGTGAACCTCGCGTGGCCGCGCAACGAGGTCTACAACGCCTCCGAGCCGTTCCACTGGTACCTGCAGTGGGGCGGGGTCCTTCTCCCCGGGGTCATCCTCGGGGGTGGGTTCGCCTACTACTGGCTCGTGCAGCGCCACAAGACCGGGGTCGTCGCCGCGCACGCCCGCGAGGAGACCGTCACCCCCACCACGACCGACACCGCCCTCGGGGAGGCCTGACATGCCGGACATCTCGTTCCCGGCCGAGTTCGACTACGTCATCGTCGGGGGCGGCACCGCGGGGTGCGCCGTCGCCTCCCGGCTCTCCGAGGACCCCGACGTCACGGTGTGCCTCATCGAGGCGGGCCCCTCCGACGTCGGTGACGACGCGATCCTCGACCTCTCGCGCTGGATGGAGCTGCTCGAGTCGGGCTACGACTGGGACTACCCCATCGAGCCCCAGGAGTTCGGCAACTCCTACATGCGCCACGCCCGCGCCAAGGTGCTCGGCGGGTGCTCGTCGCACAACTCGGCGATCGCCTTCTGGGCGCCGCGCGAGAACCTCGACGCCTGGGCCGCCGGCGGCTGCGACGGCTGGTCGGCCGACGAGTGCTACGCCTTCTACCGCACGCTGGAGACCGCGCTCGACGGCGCCGACGTGGCCGAGCCGCCCGGCCGCGGCACCGACGGCCCGGTCACCATCCGCTCGATCGCGCCGCGCGACCCCTGCGGCCGGGCGCTGCTGGAGGCCTGCGAGCAGGTCGGCCTGCCGACCACGCCCTTCAACACCGGGCGCACCGTGCTGCGTGGCGCCAACTGGTTCCAGGTGAACGCCAACCCCGACGGCACCCGCAGCTCGGCGTCGGCGGCCTACATCCACCCGAACCTGTCCCGGTCGAACCTGACCCTGCTCACCGGCTACCGGGCGCAGCGGCTCACCTTCGACGACTCGGGACCACGGCCGCGCGCGACGGGGGTCGCCCTCAAGACCCCGGACACGCGGTGGACGGTGGAGGTGTCCGCCCGCCGCGAAGTGGTCCTCTCCGCCGGGGCGATCGACGGTCCGAAGCTGCTCATGCTCTCGGGCATCGGGCCGGCCGAGCACCTGCGGGAGGTCGGCATCGAGGTCCGCGTCGACGCCCCGGGGGTGGGGGAGAACCTGCAGGACCACCCGGAGGGCCTCGTGCAGTGGGAGGCCCTGCAGACCATGCCCGTCGAGTCGGTGCAGTGGTGGGAGATCGGGATCTTCGCCGGGGCCGAGGACCGGACGACGCCCGACCTGATGTTCCACTACGGCTCGGTGCCGTTCGACCTGAACCTGCTGCGCTACGGCTACCCCAGCACCGAGAACACGTTCTGCCTGACCCCGAACGTGACCGGTGCGCAGTCCACGGGCACCGTGCGGCTCTCGACGCGCGACTACCGGGACAAGCCGAAGGTCGACCCGCGCTACTTCACCCACGAGCACGACCGCGAGGTGATGATCCGCGGGGTCCGCGTGGCCCGCGAGATCGCGGCGGCGCCGGCCCTGAAGGACTGGGTGGGCAAGGAGCAGGCCCCCGGCGACGCCGCCCAGACCGACGAGGAGATCTTCGACTACATCTCGAAGACCCACAACACGGTGTACCACCCCGCGTGCACGGTGAAGATGGGCCCGGACTCCGACCCGATGGCGCCGGTCGACCCGCAGCTGCGGGTGCGGGGCGTCGACGGCCTGCGCGTCGCCGACGGGTCGATCATGCCCGACCTCATCACCGTGAACCCGTGCATCACCACGATGATGATCGGTGAGCGCTGCGCCGACTTCATCAGGCGCGGGGCCTGACCCACGGCGCCGAGGGGATGCTCGGGCACCCGCCGGAGCCGCGGCGGGAGCACGAGCGTCCTCCCGGTGATCATCGGGGGGACCGCCGCGAGGCGCCGCGACCGGACTTGCGATCCTGTGCGACATGCGGGACCTGCTGTGGTCGACCTTCCTGCCCTGGGTCCGCGTGCCGGGCACGCCGACCTACCGCCGACTGGCCGAGACGCCGGTCCCGACGGACCTCCCGGGCTACCGACCCTACGACGCGACCCACGAGCCCCCCGGCGCCACCGCCGACGAGACGCGGGCGCGCTCGGTGTCCTCCCGCATCCTCGCGGCCGAGGAGTCCCGGATCCCCGAGGTCACGGCGCTGCTCGACCGGCTCGGGCTCGAGCACGGTCCCGACGCCGAGGCGTGGGACCGGATCGGGACGTGGCTCACCGCCCGGCCGGACGACCACGCCACGCCGTCGCTGGTGCTCGACCTCGGGCTGCTCCTGGGCCGGCGCATCCTCGAGGCCCGGCCGGGGGCGCGCTGGGAGGCCGACGACGAGGGCGTGCACGCCTTCCCGCGGATCGTCCTGGGCCCGTCGGTGATCGCGGTGCCGCTGCAGGCCGTGGAGCGCACCGGGCCCGACCTCGGGATCGTCCTGCAGCACGCCCTCGACGCCGAGGAGGCCGATCCCGCGGCGGAGTTCGTCGCGTTCCTGCGCGAGGTACTCGCCGGGGGCGGGGAGCTCAGCCGCGAGGACCTGGAGTGGATGCTCGCCGAGAGCGGGTTGGAGTCGATGCCCGAGCTCCCCGAGGACCTGGCGGGCCAGCTCGCCGTCGACGACCCGTCGTCGTGACCCGGCCCCCGGAGCACGAACGGCCGGTCCGTCACCCTCGAAGGTGACGAACCGGCCGTTCGTCCGGAGCCGGGGGAGAGGTCAGCCCAGCATCTTGCGCAGCACGTACGGCAGGATGCCGCCGTTGCGGTAGTACGCCGCCTCCCCGGGGGTGTCGATGCGCAGCCGCGCGTCGAACTCGATCGCGTCGCCCGACTCCGGCTGCGCCGTGACGTGCACCGTGTCGGGGATGCCGCCGTCGTTGAGTGCCGTGACCCCGGAGATCGAGTACGTCTCCGTGCCGTCGAGGCCGAGCGAGTCGGCGTCCTGGCCCTCCGGGTACTGCAACGGCAGCACGCCCATCCCGACGAGGTTCGAGCGGTGGATGCGCTCGTAGGACTCGGCGATCACGGCCCGGACGCCCAGCAGCGTCGTGCCCTTGGCCGCCCAGTCGCGCGACGAGCCGGAGCCGTACTCCTTGCCGGCCAGCACCACCAACGGGATGCCGGCAGCGGCGTAGTTCTGGGCCGCGTCGTACACCGCGGCCTGCGTGCCGCCGTCGGTGTGGTCGACGGTCCAGCCGCCCTGCGGCAGCTCCTTGCCGTCGCCGTCGCGCAGCTCGTTGCGCAGCCGGATGTTGGCGAAGGTGCCGCGGATCATCACCTCGTGGTTGCCGCGGCGGGAGCCGTAGGAGTTGAAGTCCTTGCGCTCGACGCCGTGCTCCTTGAGGTAGCGCCCGGCGGGCGAGTCCTCCTTGATGGCGCCGGCGGGGGAGATGTGGTCGGTGGTGACCGAGTCGCCGAGCTTGAGCAGCACGCGGGCGCCCTCGAGGTCGGTGACCTCCGACGGCTCCCGGTCCATGCCCTCGAAGTACGGGGGCTTGCGGACGTAGGTGGAGTCCTCGTCCCAGGTGAAGGTCTCGCCCTCGGGGGTGGGCAGCGAGGTCCACCGCTCGTCGCCCGCGAACACCTCGGCGTAGCGCGAGGTGAACTGCTCGGCGGAGAGCGACGACTCGATCGTCGACTGGATCTCCTGCGGGCTCGGCCAGATGTCGGCGAGCGTGACCGGGTTGCCCTCGGTGTCGTGCCCGAGCGGCTCGGTCGCGAGGTCGAGGTCCATCGTCCCGGCGAGCGCGTAGGCCACCACCAGCGGCGGGCTGGCCAGGTAGTTCATCTTCACGTCGGGGTTGATGCGGCCCTCGATGTTGCGGTTGCCCGAGAGCACCGCGGTGACGGCGAGGTCCTCGTCGTTGATCGCCTTCGAGATCTCCTCGGGTAGCGGCCCGGAGTTCCCGATGCAGGTGGTGCAGCCGTAGCCGACCAGGTTGAACCCGAGCTTCTCCAGGTAGGGCAGCAGCCCCGAGCGCTCGTAGTAGTCCATGACGACCTTCGACCCGGGCGCGAGGGAGGTCTTGACCCACGGCCGGCGCTCGAGGCCCTTCTCGACGGCGTTCCGCGCGAGCAGCGCCGCGCCGATCATCACCGAGGGGTTCGAGGTGTTGGTGCACGAGGTGATCGCGGCGATCGTGACGGCGCCGTGGTCGAGCTCGAGCTGGGTGCCGTCGGAGAGCGTCACCGGGACCGGGTGCGACGCGCGACCGCCCGGGTCGACGGGCTGACGGTGGACCTGCGGCCGGTCGGCGTCGCCGTTGGGGTGCTCCGCGGGCGGGTCGGAGGCCGGGAACGACTCGCTGTCGGACTCCTCGGACTGGCTGCGCGCGGAGCCGTCGTCGTCGACGTAGTCGGGCAGCGACGCGCGGAACGACTCCTTCGCGGCGTCGAGCGCGATGCGGTCCTGCGGGCGCTTCGGGCCGGCGATGCTCGGCACGACGGTCGACAGGTCCAGGGACAGCGTCTCGGAGTAGTCGGCCTCGTGGGCCGGGTCGTGCCAGAGGCCCTGCTCCTTGCAGTAGGCCTCGACGAG
>NZ_JBVPVA010001008.1:0-1569 GCF_055612215.1 Actinomycetospora sp.
CCAGCCCCGCGCCGGTGTTCGTCGCCCCGAACACGACGGTCTGGGCGAAGATCCCGGCGATGAGGAACTCGCGGTAGGCGGCGCCGCCGCCGGACGGGTCGATCGCGCCACCGAAGACGTACGCGAAGAGCAGCACGAACATGATCGGAGAGAGCGTGGTGAAGACCAGCAGGTCGGGCACCCGCTTGATCTTGATGAGGTTGCGCTTGGCGACGACGGCCGCGTCGCTCACCGCGTCGACGGTCATCACGCGGCGCTCGCCTCCGCGGTGTCGTCGGCGTCGTCGTTCTGGTCGCCGGCGGTGCTGCCGGTGAGGGTGAGGAAGACGTCGTCGAGGGTCGGGCGCCGCACGCCGGCGTCGTCGACCTCCAGCCCCACGACCTCGAGGTGGTCGAGTGCCTGGCGCAGGGCCTTCACCCCGCCCGTCACGGGCATCGTCAGGGACCTGCGGTGCTCGTCGGTGACCGCGGGCCCGACGCCGAGCGGGGTCACGAGCGCGACGGCTTCGTCGAGCCGCTCGGCGTCGCTCACCGTCAGCTCGAGGCGCTCACCGCCGATCTGGGCCTTGAGCTGGTCGGAGGTCCCGCGCGCGATGGCTCGGCCGTGGTCGATGACGACGATGTCGTCGGCGAGCACGTCGGCCTCCTCGAGGTATTGGGTGGTGAGCAGCAGCGTGGTGCCGTCGGCAACGAGCCGTTGGATGACGCCCCACATCTCGGTGCGGCTGCGCGGGTCGAGTCCGGTGGTCGGCTCGTCCAGGAACAGAACCGGAGGAGCGGCCACGAGGGCGCCGGCGAGGTCGAGGCGGCGCCGCATACCGCCGGAGTAGGTGCGCGTCGGGCGATCGGCCGCGTCGGTGAGGCTGAACTGGGTGAGCAGCTCCCGGGCCCGCTCCCGGCTGCGCTTGCGACCCAGGTGGTACAGCCGGCCGATCATGTCGAGGTTCTCGAAGCCGGTGAGGTACTCGTCGACCGCCGCGTACTGCCCCGAGAGCCCGATCCGCTTCCTGACCTCCCTCGGCTTCGCCAGGACGTCGACGCCGTCGATGGTCGCGCTGCCGGCGTCCGGCTGGAGCAGCGTGGTCAGGATGCGGACGATGGTCGTCTTGCCGGCACCGTTCGGGCCGAGCAGCCCGAGCACGGTGCCGCGCGGGACCTGCAGGTCGACGCCGTCGAGCGCGGTGACGTCCCCATAGCGCTTGACCAGCCCGGCGACCTCGATCGCCACATCCATGCGTGCTCCAAGCACTCGTACGGCCCGACCGTCGCGAGGGTACGCACGGGGTCCGACAGCGTCGGGTGGATTTCGTCCGGTTCGGTCTACGACGACGCCGGCCGGCGGTGAACTCCGGCCGACGACGATCACGTCAACCTGGTGGCGCGGGCAGGTGACTGATCGAGCTGGGGAACCGGGTCGCCCGGACCCGGATCCTCCGGCCACATCCTCGGGCCGCCCGTCAGCTGGCACCCTCGACGAATGGACGACGTCGACCGGCTCGCCACCCCTGCGCTCCCCGACGGCGTCCCGCCGCTCGCGGCCGAGGACCACGTCTGCCCCGACTGCCCGATG
>NZ_JBVPVA010000212.1:0-2726 GCF_055612215.1 Actinomycetospora sp.
TGCCCAGGGTCAGGTATCCGATCTGGCGGTCCCAGAGGATTTCCGATTCGAACCCGCGCGGATCGTCCCAGCGCCAGGAGTGTCCGTGATCCTCGGGGGACTCCACGACCAGAATGCCGTCGATCTCCATCTCGCGCTCCCCGATCCACGACTTTGCGGACGTCCGGCACCCATAGAATCACGGGCACCATCGACCCGCGCGGCGCAACCAGCCCAACTTGTCCGCCGAATGGTCCTGTCATTCGAGGAGCCCGAGCATGACCGTGTACGTCTCCCTGCCGCAGTTCCCGCTCACCCTGAAGTACGAGGAGCCGATGGAGGAGGTGGCGCGTCACCTCCAGGGGCTGGTCGAGGAGGCGAAGGTCCACCGGGTCCAGGTCAACGACGACTCGATGGTCCTGCTCAACTTCGGGGTCATCGAGTCGATCACCCTGAGCGAAGGAGCGCGCACCCTCGAGCTCGAGGAGATGAACCGCGGACTGAGCACGTCGACACAGACGCCCCCACGGTGATTCCGCCGTGACGATTCACGTGCATTCGCCGAGGGAGGACGGCGGCTGCGTTCGCCGGGTCCCGCGGATCGGACGACCAGCAGCGCGCCCCACGAACCCCGCGATCGCGCCGAAACCGAACAGCGCGGGGACGTTCTACGGATGCGCCGCACTCGCCCCGATCAGCAGGATGGCCGGCGCGATCTCGGCCGCAAGGTAGGTCCCCGGGCCGACACCGAGGGGGGCCGGCGGCGCGGTCACCGCCCCACGCGGGCCCGGGCGGCGCCGCGGGCGACGTCGAGCGCGGCCGCGGCCGCGCTCGCCGAGCGGCCACGCCACGCGACGTGCTGGTCGGGGCGGACGAGCAGCAGCGGGGCGCCGTAGGCCTCGGCGTCGCGCAGGTGGGGGGCGTCGAGCACGTGCAGCGGGACGCCGGTGGCGCGGGCGGCCGCGACGGCCGCGTCGAGCTCCACCGACACGTCGAGGCGCACCAGCGTGAAGCCGCGCCCGAGGTGGTCGTAGAGCGAGGACCCGTCGCCCCACCACCGGTGCGGCAGCCGAGCCCCGGGGCGGGCCGAGCCGTGGTAGTCGGTCAGCGAGTCCGGCGGCACCGGCGAGCCGTCGTCGACGACGGCGGGGGAGTCGGCGTAGTGGTGGCCGAGGACCAGCCCGAGGCTGTGGAACTCGCCGCGCTTCACGGCCAGCTCCTCGGCGACCCGGGCCCGTCGCGCCGCGCCCACCGGCCCGTCGAGCGCGGACTCGGGGTGCGCGAAGGACCCGGCGAGTCGGGAGTCCTGGGAGCCCGCGGCGTCGATCGTCCGCGCGGCGACCGGGCGGCGCTCGGCCTCGTAGGTGTCGAGCAGGGCGGGGTCGGCCCAGCCGGAGAGGACCGCGCCGAGCTTCCAGGCGATGTTCACCGCGTCCCCGACGCAGGTGTTGTAGCCGTGCCCGCCCCACGGCGGGTTGAGGTGTGCGGCGTCCCCGACGAGGAAGGTCCGGCGGCCCCGGTAGCGGTCGACGAGCAGCATCCGCGCGGACCACGGGTCGGTGGCCCGGACCGTGACGTCGAGCTCGGCCCCGACGAGCCGGCGGACGAGGGCCTCGGGGTCGACGCCGTCGCGGACGCCCTGCGCGACGGTCCACCAGGTGCCGTGCAGGTCCATCCGCCCGACGATCCCGGCGGCCTCGGTGCCCAGCACCCAGTAGTGCGCGCCGCGGGCGAGGACGAGCCGCTCGAGGTCGGGCGCGTCGAAGGTGACGTTGAGGTTCGGCAGCTCCCCGCTGCGGCCCTCGTACCGGGCCCCGATCACGCCGCGGGTGACGCCGCCCGCCCCGTCGCAGCCCAGCAGGTAGTCGGCCCGCATCTCGACCTCGGCGCCGTCGGGCGTCGCGACCCGCGCGAGCACGCCGTCCTCGCCGTCGTGCGCCGACAGCACCCGGTACCCCAGCAGCAGGTCCACGGTCGGCGCCCCGGCCACGGCCTCGCGCAGGACCTGCTCGACGACGGGTTGCGGGACCTGCCGGCCCGACTCCGCGATCTCCTCCCGAGGCTCGGCGTACATCGCGAACGCGTTCCGGAACCGGGTGATCTCGTGGCCGGTCAGACTGGTGCAGAAGACCGCGTCCTGGGCGAAGGACACCGGCACCGGCGCGGCGTCGCGGACGCGGTCGGCGAGGCCCCAGCGGCGGAAGAGCTCCATGGTGCGGGCGCTGGTCGTCTTCGCGCGGGGCCGGTCGGTCGTCACGTCGGGGCGCGGCTCGACGACCGCGCAGCGCACCCCGGCCCGGGCGAGCTCCAGCGCGGCCGCGAGGCCGCCGGGGCCGCCGCCCGCAACGAGCA
The DNA here is from genome assembly GCF_055612215.1 of Actinomycetospora sp. Taxonomy (NCBI): domain Bacteria; kingdom Bacillati; phylum Actinomycetota; class Actinomycetes; order Pseudonocardiales; family Pseudonocardiaceae; genus Actinomycetospora; species Actinomycetospora sp. Next base: position 2,332 of record NZ_JBVPVA010000212.1, read on the forward strand.
CGGGGTGCGCGCGCGGGAGCTCGGTGCCGGGCACGGGCTCGTCCTCTCGACGGCGGGGCAGGCAGGCGGGGCCCGACCGGTCACGACCCGGTCCGGCGGGACCGGGCGATCAGGTCAGCCGGTCGCGCAGGAAGGCGACGGCGTCGTCGAACGCGGTCCGGGCGGCCCGCGGGTCGCCGAGCCACAGGTGGTCGGCGCCCTCGACGAGGTCGAGCCGGACCGGCACGCCGACGCCGCGCAGGGCCTCCGCCAGGCGCTGCGACTGGCGGGCGGGGACGAAGCGGTCGCGGGTCCCGTGCCGCAGCAGGAACGGCGGGGCTCCGGCGCGGACGTGCGCGACGGGACTGGCGGCGCGCGCGGCGTCGGGTCGGTCGGCGACGGCGCCGCCGAGCAGC
>NZ_JBVPVA010000049.1:0-2160 GCF_055612215.1 Actinomycetospora sp.
GTGAACCCCGGGGGCACCGGCAGCCCCAGGTTCGTCATCTCCGCGAGGTTGGCGCCCTTGCCGCCCAGCAGGTCCTTCTGGTCCTTGTCGCCCTCGGCGAAGTCGTAGACGAACTTCGTCATGATCGCGGTCTCCTGTCCCTCCGCCGGGTGGACGGCGGCCCTCGACGACGCTGACACCTCGGCGTCGCCGACACCATGGCCGAACGGCCGTGTCCGCGCGACTATCTCGATCCAGAGGACGGAACGATCTCAGGCCGGCGGCGCCGTGGCCCCGTCCTTCGGGAGCAGCACCTCGCCCTCCAGGCCGTCCGGATCCCGGAAGAACAGACTCCAGGCGCCCCCGAAGTCGTTCACCGTCCCGTCGGAGGCACCGTGGGCGACCAGCCGGTCACGGATCGTCGCGAAGGCCTCCGGCGAGGCCGCGTGCAGCCCGAAGTGGTCGAGGCGTCCGCGGTGCCACATCGGCGTCTGCCGGTCGGCCTCGTCGCTCGAGGGCACGGTGAAGACGTTGAGCTCCGTGTGCGGCCCGATGCGGAAGACCGTCATCGTCTCCTCGCCCTGCTGCCCGTGGGGACGCGTCTCGCCGATCTCGGCGTCGAACACGGCCGCGTAGAAGGCCCCGAGCCGCGCGGCGTCGTGGCTCAGGGTCGCGATGTGGTCCACGCCGTCGGTCAGCACCCGCCGAGCGTCCTCCGGGGCCACCGAGGCGGCAAGCAGGGGCGAGCGGAGCGCCGGGGCGGGTCGTGCGCTCCGGCTTTCGTCCCGCCCGCGGACGGGGCAGGCTGTGGCCCGTCCCATTCCGGGCCGCGTGGTGGCGGCCCCGAGCCCCAGGACGGTGCGTCATGGTCGACAGCGCGACGGACTCCTCGACCGACACCGACCCGGAGGGCACCCAGGAGTGGCAGGAGGCGCTGGAGTCGGTCCTCGCGGTCGAGGGCCCGCAGCGCGCCCACGACCTGCTCGACGACCTGATCGCCCAGGCGCGGCGGGCCGGGGCGCCGGTGCCGTACTCGGCGACGACGCCCTACGTGAACACCATCCCGGTCGACCAGGAGACGCCGCACCCGGGTGACCGGGCGATCGAGCACCGCATCCGCTCGGCCATCCGCTGGAACGCGGTGGCGATGGTGCTCCGCGCGAACAAGGAGTCCTCCGAGCTCGGTGGGCACATCGCGAGCTTCCAGTCCGCCGCGACGCTCTACGACACCGGCTTCCAGCACTTCTGGCACGCGCCGTCGGAGGGCCACGGCGGCGACCTGGTGATGATGCAGGGCCACTCCTCGCCCGGCATCTACGCGCGGGCCTTCCTCGAGGGCCGGCTGACCGAGGAGCAGATGGACGCCTTCCGGCAGGAGACCGGGAGCCAGACAAGGGGATACAGCGGGCTGTCGTCGTACCCGCACCCGTGGTTGATGCCGGAGTTCTGGCAGTTCCCGACGGTGTCGATGGGTCTCGGCCCGCTGATGGCGATCTACCAGGCCCGCTTCCTCAAGTACCTGCACGGGCGCGAGCTCGCCGACACCGAGAACCGGCACGTGTGGGCGTTCCTCGGCGACGGCGAGATGGACGAGCCGGAGTCGCTCGGCGCGATCTCGCTCGCCGGACGCGAGCACCTCGACAACCTGATCTTCGTCGTCAACTGCAACCTGCAGCGTCTCGACGGCCCGGTGCGCGGCAACGGCAAGATCATCCAGGAGCTGGAGTCGTTCTTCCGGGGCGCGGGCTGGAACGTCATCAAGGTGGTGTGGGGTCGCGAATGGGATGCGCTGCTGCATGCCGACCGCGACGGCGCACTGGTCAACCTGATGAACACCACCCCCGATGGTGACTACCAGACCTACAAGGCCAACGACGGCGCCTACGTCCGCGACCACTTCTTCCGGGGCGAGGACCACGCGTCCGGCACCGGCGACCAGGTGTATTTCCAGGGGCATGCGGCGCCGGGCATCTATGCGCGCGCGTTCCTCGAGGGCCGGCTGACCGAACGGCACCTGGACGGATTCCGGCAGGAGCAGTCGCACGCCCCCTACGGGCTGTCGTCCTACCCGCACCCGCGGCTGATGCCGGAGTTCTGGGAATTCCCCACCGTATCGATGGGCCTGGGCCCGATCGGCGCGATCTACCAGGCGCGGTTCAACCGGTACCTGCACGCGCGCGG
>NZ_JBVPVA010000220.1:0-3474 GCF_055612215.1 Actinomycetospora sp.
CTCGGCGACACCCGCCGTCGTCGGCTTGTGTCGGTCCGCGGCCCGCGGGAGGGTTCGCCGCGTGACTGAGCACGTGACCAGGTTGGAGCTGGACGATCTCGGGCTCGCGGCGGGCCTTCCCCGCCCGGCCGGCCCCCACGACCGCGTCGAGGACGTCCCCTACCGGGCCGTCGAGTTCTGCGACGACGAACTCCCGACCGCCCTCGAACGGTGCGCCGCGTGGCTACGCGAGGCCGAGGGCTGGCTCGGCGAGCCCATCGACGTCCTCGCGATCCACCTCGACTACGACAACACGAAGGGCTCGCCGTACTTCGCCGTGAAGGCGCTGTGCAACGAGGAGGACCTCGCGGGGGCGCCCCTGCTCGCGCGTCGGCACGGGACGTCGCGGGAGGGCTGAGCTCGGGCGGGAACCCGGCGTCGGTCTACCGGAAGGAACCGTCGCCGGTGTTCACGCCGCCCTTGGGTACCGACACGATCTGGGTGGCCACGACGGGCTGGGCGACGTAGTCGGGGGAGGCATAGCGCCAGCAGTTGGCGGACGCGTCCCAGTACCGGCCGAAGTAGCGGTGCCCGTCGCCGTGGGTGGGGGGCAGGGTCGGCGGGAACGTGATCACGTAGTTGTTCGTGGACAGCCCGCCGGTGGAGCTGCTCGTCGAGGTCGAGGAGGTGGACGTCGAGCTGGTCGAGGTGCTGGAGGTCGAGGTGCTCGACGTGGAGGTGCTCGAGGGCGACGAGGCGTCGGGGACGGCGCCGAGCAGTGAGGACCGGTTCGACGACGGCGTGTCCGAGGTGCCGGAGGTGTCCGAGGTGCCGGAGGTGCCGGACGTGCCGAGGACGTCCGCGACCGCCTGGGCCACCCGCGGGGCCGGGGCCCCGGTGCGGACCTGCGCCGTGGCGACCCCGGAGGCCACCAGTCCGACGAGCAGCACTCCGGCCGCCACGGCCGCCACCCGCTTGACGGCGTTGCGCCGCACTACGCTCATCGCACCTACTCCTGGTCGATCGGTCCGTCCGGTGATCGGACGCGTCGCGAGCATCCGGGTTGCTGCCGACAACGAGCCGATCACCCGAACGGTGCGGTGGGCACCGTGCGTCCCCATGATCACGAGCACGCGACGCAGGCCGCGCCCGCCCGAGAGGGGCGTGGTGTGCCCGTCGTCGCGGGGACGCCCGGCCGATCACGATCACGGGCACACCCGGCAGGTCCGAGGCGTCCGGGACCTGCCTGGTGTGCTGATGATCAAGGACGGGCCAGGGCGCCGGCCGGACCCCGACCCGCCTACGCGGTCGAGTCGTCCTGGTCGTCGAGGCCGGCCGCGGCGTCGGTGCGCTCCTCGGCACACATCCGGCGATAGACCTGGCTCCGGGCGCGCAGCACGACGGTGGCCAGCAGCGCCGAGACGAGGGACCCGGCCAGCACGCCGATCTTGACCAGGTCGTCCTGCGGCGTCCCCGTCCCGAAGGCGAGCTCGCCGATCAGCAGGGAGACGGTGAAGCCGATGCCGGCGAGCAGCGAGAGCCCGAGCACGTCCCACCACGAGAGTTCGTCCGCGAGGCGGGCCCGCGTGAAGCGCTGGACCAGCCACGTCGCGCCCAGCACCCCGAGCGTCTTGCCGACCACGAGGGCGGCGACGATACCGAGGGTGACGCGGCTCGTGAGCGCGGCCGCCGCCCCGCCGCCGACGACGCCGACCCCGGCGGAGAAGAACGCGAAGACGGGCACCGCGACCCCGGCCGACAGGGGCCGCCACCGGTGCTCGAAGTGCTCGGCCAGTCCGGGTCCGGGCCCCTCCCGGCGACGGATCACCGGGACCGCGAACCCGAGCAGGACGCCGGCGACGGTCGCGTGGACCCCCGAGGCGTGCACGAGGCCCCAGGTCAGCGCGGCCAACGGCAGCAGGAGCCACCACCGCCGCACGCGCCGCTGCACGAGGACGGTGAACGCGGCGAGCGGGACCAGCGCCAGGAGCAGCGGGACGACGGCGAGGTCGTCGGTGTAGAAGCAGGCGATGATCGTGATGGCGAGCAGGTCGTCGACCACGGCGAGCGTCAGCAGGAAGGTGCGCAGGGCGTCGGGCAGGCTGGTGCCGATGATCGCGAGGACGGAGAGCGCGAAGGCGATGTCGGTGGCCGTGGGGATCGCCCAGCCGGACAGGCCGTCGGTGCCCGCGTTGATCGCCGTGTAGAGCAGCGCCGGCACGATCATCCCGCCCACCGCGGCGGCCACCGGCAGGGCGGCGCGGGTGGGGTCCCGCAGGTCGCCGGCCACGAACTCGCGCTTGAGCTCGAGCCCGGCGACGAAGAAGAAGATCGCCAGCAGGCCGTCCGCCGCCCACGTCGCGAGGGTCAGGTCGAGGTGCAGCGACGCCGGGCCGACCCGCAGTGCGGCCAGGTCGGTGTAGGCCTGCGCCCACGGCGAGTTGGCCCAGACCAGCGCGAGGGCCGCGGCCCCGACCAGCAGCGCGCCGCCGACGCTCTCGCGGCGCAGCACGTCGGCGATGCGCAGCCGCTCGCGTCGGGAGCCGCGGGCGAACAGGCGGGGAGCGGTCACGGGGACGACCTCCGGGCAGACGACGGCGGACGCCGACCAGACTTCCCGGCACACCGCGGACCACCCTAGATCAGCGGTCGAGGCGGGGACCGACGCCGCCGGCGGGGAGGACGGCGGTCACGGGTCCGGGAACATCCGGGCCATCGTCACCTCGTCACCCGCGGGGACCCGGTCCAGACCGACCATCTTGTCGATCACCATGTTCTGGAACCGGTGCAGCGGCTCCTCGAAGCGGAAACACATCCGCCCGCCCCGGTAGGCGGGGTTCGCCAGGCCCTCCTGGACTCGCTCGACGATCTCGAGGTCCTGCCGGTTGACCAGGTCCCAGAACGTCGCGAGCTGCTCCACGCCGTCCTCGGCGCCCGGGTCCGCCGTCGACTCCGGGTGGGTGAGGAGCACGGCGGTCTCGACGGTGCGGTTCGGCGCGACGGGGCGGTTGAACAGCACGAACGCGTGGTTGGGCAGGACGACCAGCGCGGTCGAGGGGAACAGCCACACGAAGCGGCCGGCGTCGCCGTCCTGCGGGCCGAGCGAGCTCAGCGGGCGCAGGCCGTCCCAGCCGCCCGCGTCGGTGTTGCGCGACACGGGAGTGGTGCACATCCCGGTGTAGCGGCCGGGGCCCTGCCAGCGGTAGTGGTCGGAGAACTTGGAGACCTGGTTGAGCTCGGGGTGGACCCAGGGCAGGTGGTAGTACTCCATGAAGTTCTCGCCGATGAGCTTGTGGTTCGCGGCGACGTCGTAGGTGCGGCGCCGCTGCGGTACCCACGACGCGAGCCCGTAGTCGGCGAACCGCTGCGGTAGGTCGCCGAGCGCTCTCGTCAGCGGCTCGGGGTCGGAGGAGAGGTTGACGAACAGGAGGAAGCCCCAGCTGTCCACCGAGACGGGCAGCAGGTGATAGTCGGCCTTGTCGAACCCCTGGGCCA
>NZ_JBVPVA010000244.1:0-1428 GCF_055612215.1 Actinomycetospora sp.
GGCGACCGGCTCATCCCGCTGCCCGACCTGTGGCGCGGCCACTTCGACGACCAGACCCTCGAGGACCGGCTCTGGTCGATGCACGACGGGCTCGAGGCCCAGCTCGGCGTCACCGAGGCCGACCGGGCCGCCACCGAGATCGGGACGGCGCCGAAGGGGATCGCGGCGCGTGACCTCACCGGGACCCAGCGGGAGGTGCTGCGCCATCTGCTCGAGGTCTACGTCGGGCGGATGCCGCCGGGGCTCGTGGAGCGGGAGCGGGCGCGCTTCGACGGCGACGGCCTGGACGGCGTGCACTTCGCGTGGGCCGGCGGGGCCGAGCGCGGCGAGCCGCACTACTACCGGCTCGAGGGCCCCGGGCTGCTCGCCGAGTGGGACAACACCCAGCGCGGGGTCAACCACGCGCACTCGGTCTGGCGGGCGGCCGGGCGCGAGTTCGGCCGCGACGTGCTGGCCGAGCACCGGCGCGCGCACCACTGAGCCGGCTGCCCCGCCCGCGCCCGTGGGTCGGAGCCGGGCCCGGCATTACCCTGGGACCGTGGACGATGCGACCGCGACCGAACTCAAGGACCTCGCCGCCAGCCTCGACAGCGTGGAGGCGGCGATGGACCTCGACGGTCTGCGGCGCCAGGTCGCCGAGCTCGAGACCCAGGTCTCGGCCCCCGACCTCTGGAACGACGTCGAGACCGCGCAGAAGCTGACCAGCGACTTCACGCACAAGCAGGCCGACCTCAAGAAGGCGGAGTCGCTGCGCTCGCGGCTCGACGACCTCTCGACGCTCTACGAGATGGCCGACGAGGAGTCGGGTACGGACTCCGACGCCCTCACCGTCGAGGCCGACGCCGAGCGGGCGAGCCTGCACCGCGACATCAGCGCCTTCGAGGTCCGGACGCTGCTCTCCGGCGAGTACGACGAGCGGGACGCGCTGGTCACCGTCCGCGCCGAGGCCGGCGGGGTGGACGCCGCCGACTTCGCCGAGATGCTCATGCGGATGTACCTGCGCTGGGCGGAGCGCCACGGCTACCCGACCGAGGTCTACGACACCTCCTACGCCGAGGAGGCGGGCATCAAGTACGCCACCTTCAAGGTCACCGCGCCCTACGCCTACGGCACCCTCTCCGTCGAGCAGGGCACCCACCGCCTCGTGCGCATCTCGCCGTTCGACAACCAGGGCCGGCGCCAGACGAGCTTCGCCGGCGTCGAGGTCGCGCCCGTCGTCGAGTCCACCGACCACGGGGAGATCGACGAGAAGGACCTGCGCGTCGACGTCTACCGCTCCAGCGGCCCCGGCGGGCAGGGCGTCAACACAACCGACTCGGCGGTCCGCCAGACCCACCTGCCCACCGGCATCGTCGTGAGCTGCCAGAACGAGCGCTCGCAGCTGCAGAACAAGGCCTCCGCGATGGCCGTGCTCGCCGCGAAGCTGCT
>NZ_JBVPVA010000255.1:0-1360 GCF_055612215.1 Actinomycetospora sp.
GGTCGTCGTCCTCGGAGCCCTGGTCCTGGTCGGGCCGCTGGTGGACCTGGGTGTCCTGGTCCTCGGTGTCCTGGTCCTCGGTGTCCTGGTCCTCGGAGTCCTGGTCCTCGGAGTCCTGGTCGTTCGAGTCCTGGTCGGTGCCGTCGGCGCCGGACTTCTCGTCCTCGGACTTGGTGTGCTCACCGGCCTGCGGGAGCACCACCGTCCCGCCGGCGTACTCATCGACCGGCACACCGACCAGCGGCTCGTCGGACTCCGGCGGGTCCGGAGGCGCCCGCCGGGCCTCGGCGTCGGCGTTCGGGTCCCCGGAGCCGGCCTTCTCGCCCTCGCCCTCACCCTCACCCGCGGGCGAGCCCTCGACCATCGACTCCGACTGGCTCTCCTGCATCGCCTGGTAGCCGAACGGGTCGGCGTCCTCGGGCGGGTTCTCCCGGGTGATCTCGATCAGCTCGGTACGGTCCTGATCCTTGGAGATCCCGTACCGCTCCATGTCCTCCTCGGTCAACGACTCCAGGATCGCGGTCTGCGCCTTCTCCGGCAGCGTGTGCAGGATCTGCATCACCCGGTCCTTGCGCCGCTGGGTGGCCTTGCGCTCCCCCATGCCCTCGGTCGGCATCAACTGCGGGTCGATGAACGACTCCTCGGACTCCGCCGACCCGCCCTGCTTCTTCAACTCCTCCATCTCGGCCTCCATCTGGGCCGAGTCCTTCTCCTCGCTCATCCCGATCGGACCCACCCGCCGGCCCTGCAGGAACTGCTGCACCACCGGCTCCTCACTGGTGAGCAGCACCTCGCGCGGGCCGAACATCACCAGGTTGCGGCGGAACAACATCCCGATGTTGTCCGGCAGCGACCGCGCCGTCCCCAGGTGGTGGGTCACGATCAGGATCGTCGCGTCGAGCTGGGTGTTCAGATCCACGATCAACTGGTTCAGATACGCCGTGCGCACCGGGTCCAGCCCGGAGTCCGGCTCGTCGACCAGGATGATCTCCGGGTCCAGCACCAGCGCCCGCGCCAGCCCGGCGCGCTTCTTCATCCCGCCGGAGATCTCGCCGGGCAGCTTGTCCTCCGCGCCGCCGAGCCCGACCAGATCCAGCTTCTCCATGACGATGTCCTTGATCTCGGACTCGCCCTTCTTGGTGTGCTCGCGCAGCGGGAACGCGATGTTGTCGAAGATGTTCATCGACCCGAACAGCGCACCGTCCTGGAACAGCACCCCGAACAACTTGCGGATCTCGTAGAGCTTCGACTCCGAGCACCGCACCAGGTCGGTGTCGTGGATGAAGATCGACCCCTTCTCGGGCTTGAGCAACCCGATGATCGACTTCAGCAGCACCGACTTCCCGGTCCCCGACGGACC
>NZ_JBVPVA010000471.1:0-6537 GCF_055612215.1 Actinomycetospora sp.
GGCTCCTCGGTGCTTCGGGGGGCCTCGGTTCCGGCCCGCTCTGTGATGGGAGAAGCCTGTCGCGATCACGGCGCCGGAACGATCGTGTGCGCCCCCGAGCAGCGCGGGGAGGACCCGCCGGCTCGGCGGGGGTTCTCCCTACCCGGGCACACGGACGAACGCCCGGCCCTTGCTGAGGGGCCGGGCGTTCGTCGTCGGGCGGCTCAGGTCACTTGTCGGTGCCTCCCTTCGCCGGGCTCTGCGAGCCGGAGCCCGACGAGGAGCTGCTGCTGGAGGAGCCGGAGCTCGAGCTGCTGCCGGAGCCGGACCCCGTCGAGGACGAGCCGGTCGAGGACGAGCCGGTCGAGGTCGTGCCGGTGGTCGTCGTGCCGGTGCCGGTGCCGGGCGTGGTGCCGGTCGCGGTGTCGGCGGAGCCGGACGGGACCGTGCAGTCCTTGGTCGCGGCCGAGTCGGCGACGGCGCCGCACGGGATCGAGGTGCCGGCCTGGCCGGCGACCGGGGTCTGGCCCTTCGGGTCGATGGTGGTCGGGTCGACCTTGGTCTGCACCGCCTCGCCCTTCGTGCCCTGGTCCTTCTCCTTCTTGTGGGGGTGCTTCGAGTCCTCGGCCTCCTGCTTGGCCTTCTCGGCGGCCTGCTCGTCGGCCGTGGCCTTGTCCTCGAGGTCCTTGGCCTTCTTCTCGGCGTCCGTGGCGGCCTGCTTCGCCTGACCGAACTCCTGGGCCGCCTGGGCGAGCTTCTGCTGAGCCTGCTGCAGTGCCTGGAGCGCCTGCTGGAACTCGACCGGCTGGAAGATCGGGCTGAGTCCGCTCAGCTTCGCCTGTGCCTGGTTGACGGCGATGGCCGCGGCGTTGGCCTTGTCCTCGGCCGTCTTCTGGGCGGTGGCCAGCGTGGTGGCCTCGTCGCGGGCGGTCGTCGCCTCCTTGCGGGCGTTGTCGGCGAGCTGCTTGGCGGCGTCGGCCTTGGCCTGCAGGAACGGGTCCGGGTTGTGGCCCTTGTTCGGCTTGGGGTCGTCCTTGCCGGGGACGACCACGACTCGGCTGTTGTCGACCGAGGTGAACTGGAAGGTCGAGATCACCTGGTCGGTCGGGATCACCGAGACCGCGGTGGCGAGCGGGGCGCCGCCGGTGAGCGGGTTGCCGTTGAAGCACTTGACGGTGGGCTCGCCGTAGCTGTTGACCAGCACCGCGGTGCCGGCGGCGAGGATGGCGGGCTGCTCGACGAACTTCCCGTCCTGGAAGGGGTGGTCGGTCACCGAGGTGTTGGCGCGCAGCACGACCGGCGAGAGGCTGTTGACGAAGGCGGGGACGTCGGCGGCACCGAGGCCGAAGACGCCGCCGAAGCCGGCGAGCTTGGCCGGATCGGCCTGCAGCTGGGACAGGAAGTCCGCGTTGTTGCAGGAGGCCGGGTCGGTGGCGGCGTAGAGGCCCTTGGTGTCCCCGGCCTGCGGGCCGGTGGCGGCGACGGCCGCGACTTGCGGAGCGTCGGTGCCGAAGGGGTTGGTCGTCGGGTTGGCACCGGCGAACGACGTGGACTGCACCGCGGCCTCGGCCGTCGAGCCCGAGAACGCCATCCAGGTGCCGGCGCCACCGACGACCAGGCCGGCCGCGACGAGCCCGGCCACGATCTTCGCGGCCAGGGGGCGCTTGCTCTTCGGCCGTGACGGCGGCGGCGGGACGGGGCCGGGGAACTGCTGGCCCGGGAACTGACCGGCGCCGAACTGGGGGCCGGAGTAGCTGGGGCGGACGGTGCGGGGGTCGAAGGTCGTCATGTCGGGCTCCTCGGTGGTGTTCCGGGGGCCTCGGTCCGGCCCTCTCGGTGATGAGAGAAGCCTGTTGTGGTGGGCGCTTCCCGACGATCGTGCGCACCCCCGAGCCGCGCGGGAAGAACCCGCTGATCGACCGGGGGCTGTCCCTACCCCGACGAAGGGACCGACCCCGTCACCGAGTGGACCCCAGGGGTCGCGGTCGCAGCCGTACGCGTCCACTCGACCCGGCCACGGCCGGGTCGGACGGTCGAGTGGGCTCTCAGGGCTGCGCGGAGAGCCGTGCGGGTCCACTCGGCGCGCGGGTCTCAACGAGCGCTCGGGAACCGGGTCCCCGCGACCCGGATCTCCGGTGGTGTCGTGGGGCCGGCGTTACGACGCGTGACCGCTGGCCGGTCAGCCGACCTGAGCGCGCAGCGCCCCCACCGTGAGCACGCCCGCGAGCCGGCCGTCGCGCACCAGGTGGACGACCTCGGCGTCGGGACCCAGCCGTTCCAGCGCCTCGGCCGCGGTCTCGCCGGAGCCGATCCCGACCGGGGGCGTCGACGGCACGGGCACGGCCGCATCCGCCGGCCCGGCCAGATCGGCGATCGACAGCAGCCCCAGCACCTCACCCGCCGCCGGCGAGAACCGTGACGAGCGCCCGGCCAGCACCACGGGCAGCGCCGGTTGCCCCGACGACTCGAGCGCCGACCTCGCTTCGCCCACCGACGTGCCGACCGGCACCGTCACCACGTCCGACACCAGCCCCGCCAGCGTCCCCTCGCGGTCGTCGTCGAGGAAACCCTGCCGCCGCACCCAGGTGTCCGAGTGGTACTTCGACAGATAGGCCCGCCCGGAGTCGGGGAGGATCGCGACGACGACGGCGTCCGGCCCCGCCTCGGCCGCGACCCGTAGCGCCGCGGCGGCCGCAGTCCCCGACGACCCGCCGACCAGCAGGCCCTCCGTCCGCGCCAGCGCGCGAGCCGTCAGGATCGACTCGCGGTCGGCGATCGTCAGGAACCGGTCGATGACGTCGCGGCGGTAGACGTCGGGGAACACGTCCGTCGCGGTCTCGGGGTGGATGTAGTGCCCGGCCGCCTCGATCGCGAACGGACTGCCGTCGCCGCCGCCGTAGGCGCTGGTCACGGGGTCGGCGCCGACGACCTGCACGCGGCCGCCCGACACCTCGTGCAGGTACTGCCCGGTCCCGGTGATCGTCCCGCCGGTCCCGATCGTCGCGACGAGGTGCGTGATCCGCCCGCCGGTCGCCTCCCAGATCTCGGGGCCGGTGGTGCGCCGGTGCACGTCGGGGTTCGCGGGGTTGCCGTACTGGTCGGCGAGCCACCCGCCGTCGGTCTCCTTCGCCAGCCGGGTGGCGTACGCGATGACGTGGTCCGGGTCCTCGCGGGGGAGCGCGGAGGGGGTCAGGACGATCTCCGCGCCGTAGGCCTTCAGCGCGTCGAGCTTCTCCACCGCGGTCTTGTCCGGCAGCACGAACAGCGACCGGTACCCCCGTGCGGCGGCGACCTGCGCGAGCCCGAGCCCGGTGTTGCCCGACGTGCCCTCGACGATCGTTCCGCCCGGGCGCAACGCGCCCGACTCCTCGGCGTCGAGCACCATCGCCAGCGCCGCCCGGTCCTTCACCGAGCCGCCCGGGTTGAGGTACTCGAGCTTGGCGTGGACCTCGGCGGCCGGCGCCGACCGGGCGAGCCGGATGAGCGGGGTGCCGCCGACGAGGGCGAGCAGCGAGTCAGCCGGAGGGGTCGCTACAGCGCGCCGGTCGGGTGCGGTCATCGTCCGATCACGACTGCGCCAGCGCGTCCGAGCGCAACGGCGCGAGCCCGAGGTGATCCCGCAGCGTCGTGCCGGTGTACTCGGTGCGGAACGAGCCCTTCTCCTGCAGCAGCGGGACGACCTGGTCGGCGAACGCGTCCATCCCGCCCGGGGTGATGTGCGGGACGAGGACGAACCCGTCGGAGGCGTCGTTCTGCACGAAGTGGTCGATGGTGTCCGCGACGCGCTGCGGGGTCCCGACGAACGTGTGCCGCCCGTTCTTGCGGATCACGACCTCGCGGAGCGAGAGGTTCTCCCGCTCGCCGAGCTCGCGCCACTCGTTGGCGGTCGCGACCGGGTCGCGGTACTGCCGCACGCTCGCGCGGCCCTTCGAGATGTGGCCGCCGCTGTCGACGTCGTCGGAGGTCTTCGGGTCGAACGACGGGACCGGACCGTCGGGGTCGACGTCGGAGAGGTCGAGGTTCCAGACCTGCTCGGCGAACGCGATCGCGGTGGCCGGCCCGACCTGCTGGTACTGGACCTGGCGTGCGTTCTCCGCGGCCTCGGACTCGGTGTCGCCGAGCACGAACGTCGCCGCCGGCAGGATCTTGAGGTCCTCGGGGCGCCGGCCGAACTTGGCCAGCCGGGCCTTGACGTCGGCGTAGAACTCCTGGCCGGCGGTGAACTCGGCGTGCCGGGTGAAGATCGCGTCGGCGGAGGCGGCCGCGAACTCGCGGCCCTCCTCGGAGTCCCCGGCCTGGATGATCACCGGTCGGCCCTGGGGGCTGCGCGGAAGGGGGAAGCGCCCGCTGATGTCGAACTGGTCGCTGTGGACCTCGAAGGCGCCCTCGTCGGGACGGCGCAGGAACTCCCCGGACGCCGGGTCGGCGACGATGCCGTCGGAGTCCCACGAGTCCCACAGCGTCTGCGCGGTGGAGAGCATCTCCTGGGCGCGCAGGTAGCGCTTGTCCTTGGGCAGGTAGCCGCCGCGGCGGAAGTTCTCGCCGGTGAACTCGTCCCAGCTGGTGACTACGTTCCACGCGGCGCGGCCGCCGGAGAGGTGGTCGAGCGAGGCGAGCTTGCGGGCGACGTCGAGGGGCTCGTTGAACGTCGAGTTGACGGTGCCCGCGAGCCCGATCCGGTCGGTCACGGCAGCCATCGCCATGAGGATCGAGACGTTGTCGGGTCGGCCCATGACGTCGAGGTCGTAGATCTTGCCCGCCTGCTCGCGCAGCCGGAGGCCCTCGGCGAGGAAGAGGAAGTCGAACTTGGCGCGCTCCGCGGTCTGCGCGAAGTGGCGGAACGAGGAGAACGCGATGTGGCTCCCCGACGCCGGGTCCCCCCAGACGGTCGTGTTGTTGACGCCGGGGAAGTGCGCGGCGAGGTGGATCTGCTTGCGGGGCTGGTCGGTGCTCATCGACTGCCCTCCTCTCACGCGTGGGCGTAGCGGTCGGCGGGCTTGGCGAGGCCGAGCAGGTCGCGCAACGAGGCGGGCTCGCCCCAGGCGCTACGGGTCAGGCCCCGGCGGGGGGGCGCGGGGGCGAGCTCGCGGGTGATGCGCGGCAGGTCGGACGCGGCGACGGCGGGGCGCAGCCGGGCGCCGGCGAGCCCGGCCGCGGCCCACGACTCGAGGGTGTCCGCGACCTCCGCGACCGTCCCGGCCAGCACGGCGGCGTCGCTGCGCAGCGGGGCGATCGAGTCGAGGCGGGAGAGCTGGGCGCGCGCCGAGGCGGTGTCGTCGTCGAGGAGCACGAGCAGGTCCCCGACGACGAGCAACGGGTCACCCCGGCGCCCGACCGCGGTCTCGGCGGCGCGGGCGTCGGCGAGGGTCCTCGCGGCGTCACCGGTGGGTCCGTCGCGACCCGCACCGTCCGGCGTCGTGAACACGACGTCGGCCGCGCGCGCGGCGAGCCGATATGCGGTGTCGACGTGGGCGAGCACGGTGACCGGCGGCTGGCCCTGCGGCGGGCGCGGGGTGATCGAGGGGCCGCGGACCGCGAAGTGGGAGCCGACGAAGTCGATGTAGTGCAGCTTCTCCCGGTCGACGAAGCGCCCGGTCGCGACGTCGCGGATCTCGGCGTCGTCCTCCCAGGAGTCCCAGAGCCGGCGCTGCACCTCGATGTGGTCGGCGGCCTCGTCGAAGAGCGACCCGCGGTCCTCGCCGTTCGGGTCGCGGCGGCCGAAGAGCGCGTACTCGGCCGGGTCGGACGACACCTTGACCCGCTGGCCGGCGCGCCCCGAGGTGACCCAGTCCAGCGTCGCGATCTGGGTGGAGACGTGGAACGGCTCGGTGTGGGTGACCGTGGCCACCGGCACCAACCCGATGTGCCGGGTTACGGGGGCGATACGCGCGGCAACAAGCACCGCGTCGGCGCGGCCAGCCAGCCGACGTGGTGAGATCTCCTCGCGGCGCCCGGGTTGGGCCATCAGCGTGTCGTCGATCGTGAGAAAGTCCAGCAAGCCTCGCTCGGCCGTCGTCGCCAGGCTGGCCCAGTACCTCCCGCTGAGTACCGATTCCGTCCCGGGGTTAGCGGCCAGAGTGGTTCGCCACGCCTGTGGATGCCAGCCGTAGCCGTCAAGCGCGACGCCCACATGCAGTTGTTCGGTCATGGCAGCACCTTGGCGAAAGCGATGGCGTGAAATGGCCCCCACTCCGGGAACGACGGTGCCTCGATCTCGGTGTAGCCGGTGCTGCGATACATTGCCTCTGCCTCGGGCTGGCGACTGCCCGTGATCAGGTAGACCCGCCGATAGCCCCGGTCGGAAGCGATTGTCTCCATCTCGGCCAGCAGCGCCTTGGCGTAACCGCGGCGGCGATATCTGCTGTCGGTCCAGATGCGTTTGAATTCCACGGTGTCGGCGTCGAATCGCCGAAATGCGCCGCCAGTGACCGGGATGAGGCCGTCGTGGGGATACCCCCCGCTTGCGGGGGCCAGACCGACCACCAAGCCGCCGTCGGGCGGC
Source organism: Actinomycetospora sp. (assembly GCF_055612215.1). Taxonomy (NCBI): domain Bacteria; kingdom Bacillati; phylum Actinomycetota; class Actinomycetes; order Pseudonocardiales; family Pseudonocardiaceae; genus Actinomycetospora; species Actinomycetospora sp. Next base: position 6,482 of record NZ_JBVPVA010000471.1, read on the forward strand.
GCAAGCTCGGCAGGCGGGACCGGCAACCAATCGAGATGCGCCTCCGGCGTGCCGCC
>NZ_JBVPVA010000828.1:0-4798 GCF_055612215.1 Actinomycetospora sp.
CCGCGCAGCAGGATCCCCAGCTGCGCGCCGCGCCCGGTGCCCACCATCAGCGCGGTCGGCGTCGCGAGCCCCAGCGCGCACGGACAGGCGATGACCAGGACCGCGACGGCCGCGGTGAACGCGGCGGTCAGGCCGCCGCCGGCCACGAGCCACCCGGCGAACGTCGCCACCGCGATCGCGACGACCACCGGGACGAACACCGCCGACACCCGGTCGGCGAGGCGCTGGACCGCGGCCTTGCCGTTCTGGGCCTGCGCGACCCGGTGCGCGATGCGGGCGAGCTGGGTGTCCGCGCCGACGCGGGTCGCCCGCACCACCAGTCGCGACCCGACGGCCACCGTCGCCCCCACGACCTCGTCGCCCGGCGACACCTCCACCGGCACCGACTCGCCGGTCACCGTGCTCGCGTCGACCGCGCCGACCCCCTCGACGACGACCCCGTCGGTCGCCACCCGCTCGCCGGGCCGCACCACGAACACGTCGCCGACGACGAGGTGCTCGACCGGGATCCGGTGCTCGGCGCCGTCGCGGAGCACCGCGACGTCCTTCGCGCCGAGGTCGAGCAGCGCCCGGAGCGCGGCCCCGGCGCGGCGCTTCGCCCGGGCCTCCGCGAAGCGCCCCGCGAGGACGAAGGTGGTCACGGCGGCCGCGGTCTCGAGGTAGATCGAGTCCCCGCCGCCGGAGGTGAGGGAGAACGGGTGGCGCATGCCGATGGTTCCGGCGTCGCCGAACACCAGCGCCCACACCGACCAGGCGAGCGCCGCGAGCGTGCCGAGCGAGATCAGCGTGTCCATCGTCGCCGTGCCGTGGCGCAGGTTCAGCGCCGCCGCCCGGTGGAACCGCGCCCCGCCCCACAGCACCACGACGACCGTCAGGGCCAGCGACACCCACTGCCACCCCGGGAACTGCCAGGCCGGCACCATCGCCCACGCGACCACGGGGACGGTCAGGACGACGGCGACCAGCAGCCTCGTGCGCAGGGCCTGCGCGTCGTCGGGCCCGTCGGGCTCATCGGGGGTGGGGACGGCGGCGCCGTAGCCGAGGTGCTCGACGGTGCCCACGAGGTCGGCCACGGCGACCGTGCCCGGGTGGTCGACGCGGGCGTTGGCCGTCGCGTAGTTGACCGTCGCGGTGACGCCGTCGAGCCGGTTGAGCTTCTTCTCGATCCGCGCGGCGCACGAGGCGCAGGTCATCCCGGTGATGGCCAGCTCGGTGGTGGCGCGCTCCCCGGTGGGTGCCGCAGCCGTCGTCATCGTCGTGCCCTCCCGTCGACGGCTCCAGCAGTACCCCCCAGGGGTACCGCCGTCAAACCGGGCGGTGATACCCCACCCGGGTATCATGGCAGGTGTGAGCGAGACACCGGACGAGGCACCCGCGCCCACGCACGGCTACTCCCCGCACAAGGAGGCGCACCTCAAGCGCCTGCGGCGGGTCGAGGGTCAGGTGCGGGGGATCGCGCGCATGATCGAGGACGACAAGTACTGCATCGACGTGCTCACCCAGGTGTCCGCGGCCACCGGCGCGCTGCAGACGCTCGCGCTCGCGCTGCTCGAGGAGCACATGGGCTCCTGCGTCGTGGATGCCGCCAAGGCCGGCGACGAGCAGGCCAAGGAGAAGGTGGCCGAGGCGTCGGCCGCGATCGCGCGGCTCGTGCGCTCCTAGCCCTGCGCGGTGCCGGTGAGCGCGTCGACGCGGGCCCGCAGCTGGGCCGCGAGGTTCTCGACGCCGCCGAAGCGCCGGTCCACGACGAGCTGGCCGAGGCATGACAGCGCCACGGCCGGCCACTCCAGCAGACCGAGCACGCCCGCGCCGAGGAAGAGGCCGTAGAGCAGCAGGCTCTCCGGCTCCGGGGTGTGCGCCTCGAGCCAGGCCCACACGGCGGCGTCGTCCCCGCGGTCGAGGGCGGCGAGCAGGTCCGGCGCCGACTCCGGCGCGCCGTGCAGCTCCGGCGGGAGCGGCGGGGCGGTGTCGGTGCGGGCGATCTCGGCGGCCGTCCCGGTCGGGACGCTGGTGAGCGCGCGGTCGGCCATGGCGGTCCTCCGGGATGGTCGGCGAGCGCCCGACGCTACCCGGCGGCCACCGCCGCTGTCCCCACGAGACATCCCGACGTCACCGGGGCTTCACGTCACGGCGACCACACCCGGGCCAGTGCGATGCGGCGCTCGCCTCGGTCGAGCCCGCGCAGGTCCGCGACGCCGTGCTCGGTGACGACGGCGTCGACGTCGTGGCTCGCCGTGGTCACCGGACGGGAGAGCCGCTCGACGAGGGTGGGTGCGCCGCGGTGGGTGCTGGCGAGCGCGATCACCGAGAGGCCGCGGCGGGACCGGGTGGCCGCCGCGGCGTAGTCGGGGTGCCCGCCGATGCCCCCGACGACCGCCCGGGCCGTCCCCTCGACGTTCACCTGGCCGTCGAGGTCGATCTCGACCGCGGTGTTCACCGCCACCAGGGGCGGTTCGGCGGCCAGGCGCACCGGGTCGTGCGTGTGCTCGACGCCGTGCACCACCGGGTGCCCGGCCCGGCCGCGGGCGTCGGCCCAGGCGTAGAGGCGCTGCGTCCCGACGAGGTAGGTGGCGACCGGGTCCGAGGCGAGCAGCCCGGCGTCGTCGAGGTCCACGACCCCGTCCCCGAGCAGCCCGGAGTCGACGTGCACCGGGCGGCCGCGCTCGAGCACCGCGCCGACGACGGCCTGGCCGAGCTGGCCGGGCGCCCACTGCAGGCGGGCGCCGTCGGGCAGCAGGCCCGCGACGTGGCGACCGATCGCGCGGTGCTCCGCGCTCGGGTCGGCCGCGCCGGCGACCTCGTTCGGCCCGAGCCGGGCGTGCCCGACGACGTGGGTGCGGTCGTCGGGCAGCGGCGCCCCGGCGGCCGCGCGGGGGAGCGCCTCGTCGACGACGACCGCGACCGGGACGCCCGCGTCGACCACCGCGCGCACCCATGACACCTCGCTGCCCAGCACCAGCCCCCGCGGGTCCGGCGCCGCCCCCACCAGCAGGAGGTCGGGCCGCAGCGGCCCCGTGAGGAGGGCCGGTGTGGCCGACAGCCGCACCGGGATCGCCCGCACGTGACCCTCGGTGACGGCCGGGCGCAGCCCCCAGCCGGGCATGACGGTGCGGGCGTCGACGAAGGCGTCGAGGTCCAGCCCCTCCGGGACCGTCGGCATCCACCCCAGGACCAGGCGGAGGTCCCCCCGCTCCCGGGCAAGCGAGGAGAGCGCGGCGAACGCGGCCCGCGGGGTCCCGCACCCGTCGGCGACCGCGATCCGGGCGCCGCGGCGCACGAGGGCGGCGAGCGTCGTGGCGTCGACGGTGGCGGGGTCGGGGTTCACGGACGAGGTGCTCCGGGGGCTCGACGAGGGCGTCGGTCGACGCGCCGTGATCATGCCGGACGGGACCGAGAGTGCCCGGGTGGCGTGTGGGACACCTGTGGGTGATGCCGCGTGGCGTGCGGCCTCGCCGGCTCGGCGCGTTCCTAGCGTGCGCCCTCATGGGGGATCGAACTCGTCCGTACGGGCGCACCCGTCGTCGTGCCGCGCTCGTCGTCGCGGCGGTGGCGGTCGTCGTCTTCACCCTCGGCCGGGCCGCGCTGGCGGCTCCCGTCCCCGTCGTGCCGGGGGCACCCACCGCGACGACGCCCGTGGCGGTGGCGCGCTCGGCCACCGCGAAGGTGGCCGAACTCGTCGGCACCGGGTCGATGAACGACACCGGTCGGCGCTGGGGCGTCGAGGGCACCGACCTCGGACACATGTTCATGGTCGGCGACAAGCTGGCGATGGCGTTCGGCGACACCTTCGGCGGACCGCCCGCGAAGGACTTCTACTCCGTGCGCCACACCGACTGGCGCTCCAACGTCATCGCCTCGATCGACCCGCCGGCCTCGCCCGCCGCGGGGCTGCCGTTCCGCGGGATGATCACCGACCGGCCCGGGCACGCCAAGGAACTGATCGCGTCGAAGAAGGTCAAGGGCGTCCAGGAGACGGTGATCCCGACCTACGGCATCGCCACGGGACCCAAGAACGCCACGATGAACCTGCAGTACATGTCGGTGCAGTCGTTCGACCAGCCCGGCCACTGGCGGCTCACCGGGTCCGGGATCGCCAGCTCCACCGACGGCGGCGTCACCTGGCGCGACCAGCCGACCGCGCGGTGGCCCGCGAACTCGAAGTTCGGCCAGGTCGCCTACGTCCGCCCGGGCGGCCCCGACGACCCGAAGGCGCCCGTGCCGGCCGGGTCCGCACCGGGGGACACGGTCTACGTCTACGGCATCCCCGGGGGCCGGTACGGCGACCTGTCGCTGGCCAAGGTCCCCGCCGCGCAGCTCACCGACGCGGCGGCCTACCGCTACTGGAACGGCACCACCTGGGCCGCGGGGGAGGCGAGCGCGGTGCCCGTCGTGAAGGGCCCGGTCGGCGAGCTGTCCGTGCGCTGGTCGTCGTACTACAAGCGCTGGATGATGATGTACCTCGTCGACGACACCGGCGAGATCGTCCTGCGCACCGCGCCCGCGCCGACCGGCCCGTGGGGGCCCGCGCAGGTGGTGACCACGACGAAGGACTTCCCGAAGGCCTACGCGCCGTACCTCACACCGCGCTGGAACGACGGGCCCGACCTGTGGTTCACGATGTCGCAGTTCACGACCTACCGGGTGGAGCTGATGCGGACCCGGCTCGCCGTGCTGCCCGCCGGTGCGCCGGTGCCGAAGGCGGACCTGCCGCAGTCCCTGCCGGCCCGGTCGCCGTCGCTCTCGGCGCCCCCGCTGCCGGCGGCCGCCCCGGCACCGTCGACCTCGGCCGTGCCGCCCT
>NZ_JBVPVA010000870.1:0-1699 GCF_055612215.1 Actinomycetospora sp.
GGCCGGGCGACGGTGCCGGACGTGCCCGCCGACGCTCCCGGCCCCGGTGGCGGCATCGCGGCGCCGGCGCTCATGGGGGCATCCTGGCACGGCCCCGAGACCGGTCCGTCACCTGCCGAGAGCCTGCGCCGACCCCCGGCGCACACGACGCGTGCCCCGTTTGCCGGACGAACTCCGCGACGGATACGATGGAGTTCCACGTCAGTGGTCTCGCCCTGTCCGGATCCGCGCCGTCGGGTTCCCTCCGGCTGGGTAGCGGTCCTCTCGGCCCCCCGGGTGCCGATCAGCGTCAGGTCGACGTCCGCCCTCGTGGGAACAGTCCACCCGACCGAGACCTGCCCATCCCGGAGCCGTCCCCTATATGTCCATCGACACCCACACCGCCCCGAACACGACCAGCCCTCAGGTGGCTGTGAACGACATCGGGTCGGAAGAGGACTTCCTCGCCGCCATCGACAAGACGATCAAGTACTTCAACGATGGCGACATCGTCGAAGGCACCATCGTCAAGGTCGACCGGGACGAGGTCCTCCTCGACATCGGCTACAAGACCGAGGGGGTCATCCCCTCGCGCGAGCTGTCCATCAAGCACGATGTCGACCCCCACGAGGTCGTCGCCGTCGGCGACGAGGTCGAAGCCCTCGTCCTCCAGAAGGAGGACAAGGAGGGTCGGCTGATCCTGTCCAAGAAGCGCGCGCAGTACGAGCGCGCCTGGGGCACGATCGAGCAGCTCAAGGACAACGACGAGCCGGTCAAGGGCACCGTCATCGAGGTCGTCAAGGGTGGTCTCATCCTCGACATCGGCCTCCGCGGCTTCCTCCCCGCCTCCCTGGTCGAGATGCGCCGCGTCCGCGATCTCCAGCCGTACGTCGGCAAGGAGATCGAGGCCAAGATCATCGAGCTGGACAAGAACCGCAACAACGTGGTCCTGTCCCGCCGCGCCTGGCTGGAGCAGACCCAGTCGGCGGTGCGCAGCGAGTTCCTCAACCAGCTCGCCAAGGGCCAGATCCGCAAGGGTCAGGTCTCGTCGATCGTCAACTTCGGTGCGTTCGTCGACCTCGGCGGCGTCGACGGTCTCGTCCACGTCTCCGAGCTCTCCTGGAAGCACATCGACCACCCGAGCGAGGTCGTCGAGGTGGGCCAGGAGGTCACGGTCGAGGTCCTCGACGTCGACCTGGACCGCGAGCGGGTCTCGCTGTCGCTCAAGGCGACGCAGGAGGACCCCTGGCGCCAGTTCGCCCGGACCCACCAGATCGGCCAGATCGTGCCCGGCAAGGTCACGAAGCTGGTGCCGTTCGGTGCGTTCGTCCGCGTCGACGAGGGCATCGAGGGCCTGGTCCACATCTCCGAGCTGGCCGAGCGCCACGTCGAGGTGCCGGAGCAGGTCGTGCAGGTCGGCAACGACGTCATGGTCAAGGTCATCGACATCGACCTCGACCGTCGCCGCATCTCGCTCTCGCTGAAGCAGGCGAACGAGGGCATGACGACCGAGACCGAGTTCGACCCGGCCCTGTACGGCATGGGCGCCGAGTACGACGACGCCGGCAACTACATCTACCCGGAGGGCTTCGACCCCGACTCCGGGGAGTGGCGCGAGGGCTTCGAGTCCCAGCGCGAGGAGTGGGAGCGCCAGTACCAGGCGGCGTACGCCCGCTACCAGCAGCACATCGCGCAGCTGCAGCGCACCGCGGAGCAGGAG
>NZ_JBVPVA010000921.1:0-1165 GCF_055612215.1 Actinomycetospora sp.
CGATGGCGACGCCGTCGCGCCGGACCCGCGCGAGCTCCCGCGCGAGGCCCGGAGAGGTGGTGATCGTCGTGGCGGTGAACGCCGTGCGGTCGTCCTGGGCGAGCAGCAGCTGCTCGATCTCGGCGGTGGTCGCGGCGAGCGCCTTGGTGACGGCCAGCGCGTGCGCCTGGGCGACCGGGATGCGCTCGCGCAGGTCGGGGATGCGGGCCAGGCCCTGGTGGCCGCGCGCGTCGACGATGACCGTCGCGTCGCCGTCCCAGCGGGCGAGGTAGGACCGCTGCCGGGTGCGCCAGTAGAGCTCGGTGACGGCGTCGGCGAGGCTCTCGGGGAGCTCGTAGCGGCTGACCGGGTCGTCCTCGCGGTGCATCGGGCGCAGCGCGTCCCGGGCCTCGTCGAGGTCCACGACCTCCGCGACCTGCGCGTCCGCCGGCTCGTCCGTCGCGGCCCCGTCGAGGAGACCGCCCCAGGCGTCGCCCCACGGCGGGGCGTCGCAGAGCCGGTAGGTGCCGGCGTGGCCCTCCCGGAGGGCGTAGCCCTCCTGGCAGAGGGTGTTGAGCAGGTACCGCGCGGTGGCCGCACTCTTGCCGATCTCGGCGCCGAGCTCCTCCGCGGTGACCCCCGTCGGGGCGGCACCGAGGTAGCGCAGGGCGGCGAGGGCCTCGGCGGCGGTCTTGAGGGAACGGCCGGAGCCGGCGGCGCGACTACCGGTGCGGTCCGTCATGCGCGCCTCCCTCCGACCTCCGTCGCCGGGCGGTCACCGGCGGCCGCTCGCAACTGAACGCGTAGCAGGTGGTGTGGTCAACATCACCGTTTGTGTGTGCAGATCCTGCACGTGGCCGCCGAACCACGAGTGTCGACCGCTCGTCGCAGGTCAGAGGCGTGCGGAGTCCTCTCGCGGGGGCACCGCGGGCGGCTCCGTGTCTCAGAGGGAGACACCGCGGAGCAAGATCTACTGGTGCTCCGGCAGCACCGGGACCGACAGCCCGGGGTCGCGCCCGAGCTGGGTGGCCCGGTTCACCGAGGCCGACCCGAAGCGCGCGCGGACGGCGTCGAGGGTGCGGTCGAGGGCCGCCGGATCCCGGGGTGCCTCCTGGGTCCCGCGGCCGGCGAGCGCGGTCCGCGGCTCCTCCCGCGCGTCGAGGGGCAGCTCGAGCTGCTCGCGGTC
>NZ_JBVPVA010000389.1:0-5499 GCF_055612215.1 Actinomycetospora sp.
CCGGCGGCGTGCCCAGGGCGGACCCGAGGGCGGCCCAGGCGTCCACGGCGGTGCCGTGCACGCTGACGGTCGTCGGGCCGACACCGTCCCCGAGCATGACGGTGTAGGCGCTGACCGCGTCGTACGTCACGGACCCTCCTCACGCCCCGCCGATCGGGGCTCGACTGCGTCCTCGACCGAGCCAACGGCTCCCGCCGCGGTCCGGCCAGCAGGCACACAGCGTGTCGCGCCGAGCTGAACCGATTCCGCGCCCGGTGGTGCCGCCGTTCAGGGCCTCACCCGACAGGACGTACCGCCCGGCGTCCGGTGCCCCGGAGCGGCCGAGAGCCCCGTCACCCCCGCCGCGGCGGCAGTGCGAACAGCACCCGTTCCCAGCGCAGCCGCCGACTCCACCAACGGGTCCGGACGGCCACCCAGCGCGTCCCGCACGAGCACGTGAACTCGTCCCCGGCCACGGCGGGCGGACCCGGCGCGCACCGGTGCTCAGCCACCACGCACACCTCCCCGAACGGGGGACAACCCCACGTGGACCGGAGGGTCCGCCCCGCCGGGACGGGGGCCCGCTCCATCGTCCCGCACGTCGCTGACCAGCAGTCTTTCGGTGTCACCAGCGAGCACGACGATACCGGGGAGGTCCGACGATCATGCTCACGCTCACCGCCACCACGCCACGGACGACCACTCCGACGGTGTCCGTCGTCATCCCGACCTTCAACGAGGCGGGCAACGTCGACGAGCTCATGCGCCGGCTCGCCGCGGCCCTGCCGGCCGGTGCCGAGGTCGTCGTCGTGGACGACTCGACGGACGACACGGCCGACCGGGCCCGCGCCGCCGCCCCCGCCGTGCCCTTCACGCTCACCGTGATCCACCGCGACGAGCCGGCCGGCGGGCTGGGCGGGGCGGTCGTCGCCGGACTGCGCGCCGCCCGGGCCGACTGGGCCGTCGTCATGGACGGCGACCTGCAGCACCCGCCGGCGGTCGTCGCCGAGCTGCTGGCCGCGGCGCCGGGCCACGACGTCGTCGTCGCCACCCGCTACGCCGACGGCGGCGACGGGTCGGGCCTGGGCTCGCCCTACCGTCACGCGGTCTCGCGGGGCTCGAAGGCCCTGGCCGCCCGCCTGCTGGGCGGTGCGGTCGCGCGGATGAGCGACCCGCTCTCCGGCTTCTTCGCCGTCCGTCGCGCCGCCCTCGACCTCGACGCCGTCGACCCCATCGGCTACAAGATCCTCCTCGAGCTCGTGGTCCGCTCGGGCCTCGAGCGCATCGCCGAGGTCCCCTTCACCTTCGGGGTGCGCCACGCGGAGGAGTCGAAGTCGACCGCCCGCGAGGGGATGCGCTTCCTGCGCCACCTCACGACGCTGCGTCGGGCCCAGCGGGTCGTCACGCCCGACGTCGCGCCGGTCCGGCTCGACGACCGCCGCCATCACGCGCCCGGCTCGCCCCGCCTCGACGTCCTGATCGTCACCAGCGAGGCCCCGCCGATCGTCTCGGGCATCTCCCGCTGCGTCGACCGCCTCACCGTCGGGCTGCGCGAGCGCGGGCACCGCGTCGACGTGCTCTCCTCGGTCCAGATCCCGCGCCTGATGCTCGGCGAGTACCGGTTCTCGACGCTGCTCGCCCACTGGCGCCGCGTCGGGGCCCTGCTCGAGCGCTACGACGTGGTCAACCTCCACGGCCCGGTGCCCACGATGAGCGACGTCGTGCTCCTGTTCGCCGGCGCCCGCCGCGGCACCCCGATCCTCTACACCCACCACTCGGCGTTGGCCGTGCGCGGCGCGGAGACGCTCTCGCGCCTCTACAACCGGCTCCACCGCGTCCTGTCCGGGCGTGCCGACCGCATCCTGACCACGTCCGAGCACTACGCCGCGCTGGAGCGCCGCGCGGGTGGCCCGGCCGTCGAGGTCGTGCCGTGGGGGGTCGACGTGCGGCCCCGCCCGCTGCGCCCGCACCACGACGGCGCCCCGCTGAAGGTCCTGTTCGTCGGGCAGATGCGCCCGTACAAGGGCCTCGAGTGGCTGATCCCGGCCGTCGCCGGCCGCCCGGGGCTGGAGCTGACCCTCATCGGTGACGGAGCGCATCGGGCTGACTACGAACTTCTCGCCGGTTCGGCCCAGAACGTCCTGTTCACCGGCCGCGTCAGCGACGAGGATTTGCACCGTGCGTACGACACGCACGACGTCGTCGTCCTCCCGTCGGTCACCCAGGCGGAGGCGTTCGGGCTCGTCGTGCTCGAGGGGATGGCCGCCGGGTGCGTCCCGGTGGTCTCCGACCTGCCCGGCGTCCGGGACCTGGTCGCCGACACCGGCCCCGTCGTCCCGACCCGTGACGTCGACGCGCTCGCCGCGGCCCTCGACGGCCTCGCCGCCGACCGCTCGCGCCTCGCGACCCTGGGCCACCGCGCCCGCCGTCGCGCCGAGGGCCTCGGCTGGGACACCTGCGTCGAGCGCTACGAGGCTGCGATGATCGCCACCGTCGAGGGCCGTGGCCGGGTCGTCCCGACCGTCCCCGTCACCGCTGCGGCTCCCGCCGCGACCGTCACCCGGGCGGGCTGAGCCATGACGAGCACCGCACCCGCCCTCGTGACCCCCGTGCCCCGCGACGTCTGGCGGGAGGTCCATGCCGCCGACCCGGACGCCGTCGTCACCCAGTCCCCGGAGTGGGCCGACGCCCTCGCCACCCGCGGCTACGCCGACGCGAGCCGGCTCTACGAGCTCGCCGACGGACGCCGCCTGGTCCTCCCGCTCGCCGCCCGCCGGCGGGCGGGGGTGACGGTCAGCGAGGAGTCCTGGCCCTACGGCTGGGGCTACGGCGGGGCGCTCGTCGAGGGCGGCGACCTCACCGCCGCCGACGCCCGGATCGTCCTCGACGACCTGCGGCGCCGGCCCGCCGTCCTCCGCGCCGCGGTCCCGATGCCGCTGCGCGGCGGGGTGTGGGACGAGGCCGCCGGCCCGGACGTCACGCGGGTCCCGTACACCTCGCAGGTCGTGGACCTCGACGGCGGCTGGGACCGGCTGTGGGAGTCCGGCTTCAAGCGCCAGGCACGCAACTCGGTCCGCAAGGCCGAGCGCTTCGAGCTCGACGTGCGCCGCGAGGACGGCACCACCGCCGCCGGCCCCGACGGTCGCGGCCTCGCGGTCTTCCGCGAGCTCTACGCCCAGTCGGTCGACCGGTGGGCCGCGCAGCGCGGGCAGCCGCTCCCGCTGGCGCGCCGGCTCGCCGCCCGCCGCGACCGGCCCGGGCAGGTCGCCGCCGCGGCCGCCGCGCTGGGCGAGCGGTGCGTGGTGTGGTCGGTGCTGCGCGACGGCGTGCCGGTCGCCTCCAACGTCGTGCTGGTCGGGGCGAGCGGAGCGACGGGGGACGGGGGAGGCGGCCGGCACGCGATCGGCTGGATGTGCGCGATGGACACCACCGGGATCGCCCGGGAGACCCTCGCGACCTACCTGCTGCACTCGCTGGCCATCCGGGACGCGTGCGAGCACGGCGTGCGGTGGTTCCACATGGGGGAGTCCGACGCCGGGTCGGGGCCGGAGCACTTCAAGCGGTACTTCGGCGCCGTGCCGGTGTCCTACGCGGCGCTGCGCTTCGAGCGGCTGCCGCTCTCCCGCGGCGAGGAGGTCGCCCGCCGCGCGTTCGGCGCGGTGTCGCGGCTGCGGCGGTCGTCGTGACGGCCGCCCGCAGGAGCCGCGTGGTCCTCTCGATCTACGACGACCTCGGGAACCCCCACTACGGCGGCGGTGGCGCCGCGGTGGTCGCGCGGGTCGCGCGGCGGCTCGCCGACACCCACGACGTCACCGTCTACTGCGGCTCCTACCGCGGCGCGGTCTCGGGGGACCGCGACGGCGTCCGCTACGTGCACCTGCCCGTCGGATGGGCCGGGCCGCGGGGCGGGCAGATCCTCTTCTCGCTGCTGGTGCCGCTGCTGGCGCTCGTCGTGCGCCCCGGCGTCTGGATCGAGAGCCTCACGCCGCCGGTCTCGGCGAGTCTGCTGCCGCTCGTGGCGCGCTGCCCCGTCGTCGGGCTCGTCCAGATGCTCTGCGGCGCCGACATGCAGCGCCGCTACGGCCTGCCGTTCGAGGCGATCGAGCGGCGGGGGCTCGCGCTCTACCGCCACTTCGTCGCCCTGGGCGACGTCGACGCCCGCCTCGTGGCCGCGGCCAGCCCGCGGGCGCGGGTCACGGTGATCCCGAACGGGATGGAGCTGCCGCCGGCCGGCGACGACGTCGCCGACGGTCCGGTGCTCTTCCTCGGGCGCATCGACGTCCGCCAGAAGGGCCTCGACCTGCTCCTCGAGGCGGTGCGCGCCGATCCGGACCTGCGGCTCGACGTCGCGGGCTCCGGCACCCCGGCCGAACTGGCGCGGCTGCGCGAGCTCGTCGCGGGCCTCGGTGACCGGGTCCGGCTGCTCGGCCGTGTGGAGGGCGAGGCCAAGGAGGCGCTGCTGCGCGGCTGCTCGCTGATGGTCGTGCCCTCGCGCTACGAGACGTTCTGCCTGACCGCGCTGGAGGCGATGGCCCACGGCCGCCCGGTGGTCACGTTCGACCTCGAGCGGCTCGCCTGGATCGGCGCGGACGCCGGGCTCACGGTGCCGGCGTTCGACGCCGCGGCGCTCGGCGCGGCGATGCGCCGCCTGGTCGACGACGCCGCCCTGCGCGCGGAGCTGGGCCGCGGCGCGCGGGCGCGCAGCCTCGCCTTCGACCGGCGGATCGTCGAGGCCCGCTACTCGGCGCTGGTGGCGGAGCTGCTGGCGACCGACGAGGCCACCGCCGACGGGGAACGCTTCGCGCCGCCCGGGCGCCAGCGGTTGCGCAGCGCGGAGAGCTTCGCCCGGGTGTCGTCGGAGAGGCGGGCGACGGCCTCGGCGCGCAGCCGCGCGGCGCTCGCGAGCGCGGCACGGTGCGCGGAGCCGGTGAGCCGGTGGCCGAAGACCTGGAGGCGGACCTGCTCGCGGGTGCCGCTGGCGAGGTCGGCCTTGTACGACTCGGCGTCGCCCAGGAGGTCCAGGCGGGCCAGCTCCGGGTCCTCGCAGCAGAGGTCGACGAGGTGGTGGGTCAGGACCATCCCGGGCCCGAGCTTGGCGAGCTCGTCGTCCATCCCGAGCTTGAGGAACCACAGGGTGTCGCCCTGGCGCAGGCAGTAGCCGAACGCCACCGACCGCCCGTCCACCCGCAGGTGCACCAGCCGCAGCACCCCGGCCGCCGCCGCCCAGCGCGCGCCCTCGGTGTAGAAGCGCACGCTCGCGGGGGAGGAGAGGATCGCCGAGCCGGCGGCGAGCTTCCACGGCCGGGCCTCGAGCCGGAAGCCCTCGTCGAGCACGGTGCCGAGGTCGCCCGTGCTGCCGTCGGTGACGTCGAGGACGACCTCCCCGGCGTCGGCCATCCGGTGCCGCAGCCGGCGCAGCCCGTGGCGGCGGTTCTTGGAGAGGCGGCGCAGGAACGACGCCGGGTCGCCGGTGGTGTCGATCCACGGCGAGGCGCAGATCGGGCGTTCCAGCGACGGCGC
>NZ_JBVPVA010001141.1:0-5590 GCF_055612215.1 Actinomycetospora sp.
GCGCCGCGACACCCTCGCCACGGATCGGCCCACCGCCACAGCGAACCGAGTTCGCAGCGTCGACTGCTGCCCGCAGGTACCCCCCGGGTCGCGCGATCCGCGGACTCGACCCGCCCAACCCGCGATGAGGACCACCCGTCGGCCTGGTCGCGCTCTCACCGCCAACCCCCACGCCGTGCTGGCCAACGGTCCATCGCCTCAGCCTCCAGCCCGAATAATGAGACGACCATGTGATCCCCAACCAGCCGCTGCGGGCCGCGCAGGCAAACACTGCGCCCGCGAAGGTTCTTCGACATATTGGGCAATCGCGCGATCCTGCTCGCCCGCATCGTGCCGATCGTGTGCGGACCTGGCTCACGGTGACGGCCAGCATGGGTGCACGCTGTGCCCGGCGCGTGGCCGCGTCCCCGCGGCGCGGGCGCGACGACCCGAAGCGCCCCGATCGACAGGGCGGCGAAGACCCGGACGCCGTGCCGGCGACCAGTTCCTCGGCCCGGGCCCAGAGCGCCGGCTACCGCACGCCCTCCGAGGTGTCCGGCTACAGGGCGCCGAGCCTGACCGAGTAGGTATCAGTGGGTCACTCGGTAGAGCACCAATCGCGCCCACCCAATAACGCCGGCGAGGTGCACGCCACCGGAGGCGTCCACCACTGCATCGAGCAGCAGGACGGTGCCGTCGGCACCCCAAGACCAAGAAGGCGCCGAAGTCCAAGAGGCGCCGCGACGACTCCCACCCAGAAACGTTGACGCCAGCATCGCGGCTACTGACCGGTGCGTAGCCCGCCATCCCGACGCATCTACCCGTCCTCATTCCACCCCCTGCCGTATCCAGGCGTTGTCGACGGACGCCACGGCCGACACGACGAAGACAGCGAGGAACCATCCGGCGAGCACGTCAGAGGGGAAGTGGACCGCGAGCACGACCCGCGAGCCCGCGACCGCCACGACGAAGCACCCCGCCAGCCCGGCGAGCGTCACGCCACTACCCCGCCCGAGCGGGAGATGCTCGTAACGGCAGACCAGCCAGCCGAGCAAGAGGATCACGCCAGCGGAGAGCAGGGCGTGACCCGAAGGAAACGCGTAGCCCTGCGCCGACACCGCATGCCATGCGGCGGGCGGCCGGGCCCGGCCGACGGCAGCCTTCATCCCTACGTCGACAACGACCAGCAACACGACGCCACCCGCCCCAAGGACGGCCGGCCGCCACCGCGACCACCACACCCACCACCCGATCCCCACCACTGCGGCCATCACCGTGACCACCGGGGCCCCGACGTCGCTGACCACTCGGGCGGCGATCACGAGACCCAAACTGCGGTGAGCGACCAGCCAGCCGACCGCGCCGGGGTCGGCGGCGGCCAAGCCGGTGTCGGTAATGACCCCGAACCACAACGCCTCGAAGGCCCCCGCGGCGAGGACCACGCTGAGCAACAGCATCCGGGTCCCGCCGAGGGGACCGGCCGGGCGCGAACCCTCGCGCACATGAAGCGACGAAGGGGCCATGACATCCACGGTGCTCGGGGGCTGATGTCAAACCGATGAGAGCCGGAAATCGCTAATCTGGTCGTCCATCAACTTGGCGACGATGACGCTGCGATGGCCGCGAACACGGGTCACGGCCTACACAGTCCATGACTCACAGTCACGAGGACCGCCTAGGATGCTCGCCCTCGGGTCCTTGTAGTCGAGGACCAGGTACGGATGGCCGCGACGATCCGCCAAGACCTGGACGAGGACCGGTGAGGCGTCGACGTCGCGACCAACGATGCCAACGGCGCGCGGGAAGCCCAGAAGTTCGTCGACGACGCCATGGTCCTCGACGCGGCCCGAGTTCGCCTCTGACGACCTTTCCAATGTCGTCGACCCGTACGTACGTGTCTTATTCCGTCACAAGATCGACCAGCCGTACAACGACTGCTCAAGATAATGCATTGTGCGACTGCGGGTCGCCGATCCAGAACCCTCCAGCGTCACCGCTGAATTACCGGAGCGGGAGGACGACCCGCCCTGCCACCCGCGCGGCTGTGGGCAATGTGGCCCCTCGACCTCGGCCAGGTGACCGCGTGTCAACGACGGCTGAATCTTGCTCCCCCTGGCGACCTGTCGCACCACCTCCGCCTCGACCAAGACTCCGGCCACCAGCGCTGACTGTCCGCCCAACCACCGCTTCGTCCTGCACTTGGCCAACCAGCGGCTCGTGGCTCAACCTCGTCGAACGCTGGTTCGCCGACCTGACCACTATGAAGCTGCAGCGCTCCACGCACCGGTCGGTCGACGACCTCAACGCCGACATCCGTGCCTCGATCGAGGCCTGGAACGACAACCCCAAGCCCTACGTCGCGACCTGGACCGCCGACGACATCCTCAACAGCATCGCCCACTACTGCCGACGCGACTACTCACGCAGGAACTAGGGTCTCAACGTCTCGACTCCGAACCCTCGGATGCCAGAGGACGTCAGAAACACCCCCGCGGGCGCTATTGGTCAGGGCTCCCTGGAGGCCTGGGCGAGCCCGAGCGCGTAGTCGGGCATGAAGTCCCCGGCTCGCGGGGCGCCCCGGCAGTTGCCATCGGAAGCGCCGGGCTCCTTGACCCACAGAAACGCGGCGACCCGGGGGTCGCCGGTGTCGCGGGTCGGCGGGACACCGAGCGCCCGCCCAGGCGGGTTGCACCAACTTGGCTGCTCTGGACCGCGGTAGGGGCCGTTGCCGTTGCGGCTGGTGTCGATGACGAACTTCTTGCCTCCGACCTGGTCAGAGACTTTCTTGCCGTAACTGGCGACGGCGTCGTCACTCTGGAAGTTCGAGACGTTGAGCGCGAACCCGGCCGCCTGGTCGACGCCTGAGTTGCGCAGCCCCTCGGCGAGCTGACCGGTGTCGGTGACGAAGCCGGGGTTACCGGCGTCGATGTAGACCTCAGCGCCGGCCCCGCTCAGCGTCTTCACCGCGCCGGAGAGCAGGTCCTCACGCTCGCCCTGCTCGCCCTTGCACTTGACGAGCGTCTGCGCGAGGGCATCGGGTTCAAGGATGACGATGGCCCTTGCGCCGCCAATGCCGTCGGCCATCTGCTCAACGAAAGTGCGATAAGCGTCGTCGCCGGTGGCCCCGCCCGAGGAGTATTGGCCGCAGTCGCGGTTTGGGATGTTGTAGGCCACCAGCACCGGTGTGCGCCCCGCGGCCCTAGCCTGGTCAACGATCTCGTGGGTCCTTTTAGTCGCGTCGCCCCGGCCGCCGATCCAGTGCGCGACGGGTTGGCGGGCGATCTTCTCCAGCTCGGCGGCGTCTGCGGGTCGATTGTCCTTGCGCCACTGTCCCACCTGTCTTGCTGCGGTCGAGGCCGGATCCACCCAGAACTCCGAAGCCGCCGGAACGATGGTCTCGGGCCCGGGGGTCGACTCGTCGGCCAACCCGCCCGAACATCCCCCCAGTGTTAGCGCCGCCACCCCAGCAAGCGCCACCGAGGCGAGCCATCTCCGTACTGCCAACATCCTCCCGAGCCACCTCCGACGTCGTTCTTGCCCGGCCAGACGGAGTCCGACCGTCACGTAAGAGTCCCATCCCGCCGATGTGACCCTTACCCACCCCGGTGCTGCCGGGGTCTCACGACCCCCGCGCCGCGGCGCGCAGACCCTCGCCGGTCGCTGGGAAGTGGCCGCACCACGCCGGATCAACGCCTTCGGCGGCCCGCTCTAATCGATCAAGGGTTTCGCGATGCGACGTGGCGGAGGAAACGATGAGATGCCTCCATGCTCGAGGTGGGCGTGGACGCACTGCGCGGCGTTGCCTCAGTGGTGGCGGCACCGCTAACGGCCGCCGTCTCGACCGCCGGGGCAGGCGCGGCCGGCCTCCGTGACCACCTCAGGAACGCGGTGGTCGGGCTGGTGGATGTCGGGTCGGGGCGTCGTCACCGGCACGTCTGGTCGCGGCCGGGCCAGGCCTACATCGAGGTGCGGGGCCTGACCGGCCAAGGCGCATCCCACGCTCGCGTAGCGCGCACCGTCGAGACCGCCGTGGGGCGACTGGGCGGGGTGCGCTGGGCGGACATCAATGGGGTGACCGGGCAGCTGCTGGTGGCCTTCGACCCGAAGGCGGTCACCCTCGAGCGACTGTTGGCGGTGGTGGAGGCCTCGGAGCAGGCCGTTTCCACCGATGCCGACGACTTTCCGTGGTCGCGTCCGGTGCATCCCTCCGACCCCGCGCCACTCGTGGCGTTGTCGGTAGCCCTTGTCAGTGATGTGCTCGGGATGGGCGCGGCCTCGGCGATGTGGCTAGCCCGCGCACCGGCCCTGCCCAACGGGGTGCGGGCGATGGTCGGCGTCCTGCAAGCCCACCCGCGGTTGCGGCGCCGGCTCGAGCGTTGGTGGGGGCCGCCGGGTACCGAGTTCCTCCTGGCGGTCGCCGACGCCGTCGCCCAGGCCGGCACCCAAGACCTTGGGACGCTGGCGGTCGACGCGGCGCATCGGGTGATGCTTCTGGCCGAGGTCGGTGCCCGGAGGGCGGCTTGGGGCGCGTGGGAGCCCACCATCGAGCTGACTGCCTTTCCGCCGCCGCCGGAGGCGCCGCTGGTGCCCGGGCGGGACGAGGACCTGCCCGCCGGCGCGGTGGAGTCCTACACCGAACTCGCCGCCGCTGCATCGCTGCTGCTTTGTACGGTTGCCACCATGGCGGCCCGGCCAGGGCTCGCCGCCAAGATCTCCCTGGTCGGGATGCCCCGCGCCGCGCGACTCGGGCGGGAGGCGTTCGCGGCCACGCTGGCCCGCGCGTTGGCCGAGCGCGGCATGGTGCCCCTCGACGGCAGCGCTTACCGCCGTCTGGACCGCATTAGCCACGTGGTCCTCGACCTGCGCGTCCTGCCAACGGTCGCGGAAGACCCCGCCACGGAAAGCGTGTACGGGATCGTGGAGGCGGCCCAGTCCGCGGGGACCCAGGTCAGCCTCGTCGTACCATCGAACGACCCAGAGAGCTCCGAGCTGTCGGTGCTCGCACGAGTGCGACGCCTGCAGGCCGACGGGCATGGCGTGTTGCTGTTGGCCTCGGCCGATGACGCGGCGCTGGAGGCTGCCGATGTCGCCGTGGCGATCTGGCGGGAGCACAACCCGGTGTGCTGGGCCGCAGACCTGATCAGCGACGGCCTCGATCCCGCGATCACCTTGCTGCGGGCGTTGCCTGCCGCCCGCCAGGCCAGTCAGCGCGGAGTCGGGCTCGCCATAGCCGGTTCCTCGACCGGTCTGGTCACCGCTGTGCTGCTGCCCGGACCCGGCGCCACGACCCGAGCCTTGTTCCCGGTCCACCTCGCCGGGCTGGCCGCGCTGCTCAACGGCTACCGCGCTGGAGTCTCCTCATCGAACTTGGCCTCCAGCCGAGACAAGCGCTGACAAAGCCCAACGACACCAGACTAGGTTGTGACGCGGCGCCCTCCACGCCCTGCCATCTCACTGCTCGGCGAGGGCGACGCGGGCCTCGGGCTCGTCCCGCGCCGCGGCGGCCAGCAGGCCGAGCGAGACCATGCTGACGATCACCGAGCTGCCGCCCGCGGAGATCAGCGGCAGCGTGATCCCGGTGACCGGGAGCAGGCCCAGCACGTAGCCGATG
>NZ_JBVPVA010001211.1:0-1142 GCF_055612215.1 Actinomycetospora sp.
CGCGCTCTACGAGCACCCCGGCGTCGCGCGGGCCGCCGTCATCGGCCTGCCGCACGACCGCTGGGGCGAGGCGGTGACGGCCGTCGTCGTGCCCGCGCCCGGCGCCGCGCCCACCGCCGACGAGCTCGTCGCCCACTGCCGGGCACGGCTCGGCGGCTACGAGACGCCCAAGGCGGTCGTGTTCACCGACGCCCTTCCGGAGACCGTCGGCGGCAAGGTCCTCAAGTACAAGCTCCGGACGACGTACGCGGACCTCTACGCCGCGACGGCGCAGACCTGACGTGCGCATCGGGGTCAACGTCGGGCACTTCATCGGCTCGCCGCCGCCCGACCTCGCCGCGCGCATCCAGGCCCTCGACGCGGCCGGCTTCGCGTCGCTGTGGTTCGCCGAGGCCTACGGCTCCGACGTCTTCACGCCCATGGCCTTCTGCGCGGCGCTGACCTCGCGGGTCCGCCTGGGCACCGCCGTCGCGCAGCTCCCGGCCCGGACCCCGACGGCGACCGCCATGGCCGCCATGACGCTGGACCACCTCTCCGGCGGGCGCGTGGTGCTCGGGCTCGGGGCGTCGGGGCCCCAGGTCTCCGAGGGCTGGCACGGGGTCCCGTACGCGCGGCCGCTGGCGCGCACGCGGGAGTACGTCGAGATCGTGCGGGCCGTCCTGGCACGCGAGGCCCCGGTGGCCTACGCGGGGGAGTTCTTCGCGCTGCCCTCGGCAGGGTCGGAGCTCGGCAAGCCCCTGCGGTCGTCGTTGCACCCCTACCGCCGCGACCTGCCCGTGCAGCTCGGCGCGGAGGGACCGCGCAACATCGCGCTGGCCGCCGAGATCGCCGACGGCTGGCACGCGATGTTCTTCGCTCCGGCTTTCGACTCGTTCTACCGCGACGCCCTCGACGCGGGCTTTGCGCGACGACCCGGTGGGCGGCCGGCCGGGTTCGAGGTGGTCGCGACGGTGCCGGTGGTGCTCGACGACGACGTCGAGCGTGCCGCCGACCGCCTCCGGCCCGAGCTGGCGCTCTACATGGGCGGGATGGGCGCCCGCGGCGCGAACTTCCACCACGACGTCTTCGTGCGCATGGGCTACGAAGCCGTCGCGCAGCGCGTGCAGGACCTGTACCTGACCGGCCGGAAGGCCGAGGCCGCG
>NZ_JBVPVA010000072.1:0-7330 GCF_055612215.1 Actinomycetospora sp.
CCGACGCCTGGGTCTGGGACATGTACCGGCCCGCGCGCTTCGTCAAGAACGTCCGCGTGGTGACGTTCAAGGACGTCAACGTCGAGGAGCTCGAGAAGCCGGACCTGCGCCTCGAGGACGGGCCGTTCGGCGGCTGAGCCGCGCCCGTCCGCCACAGCCGTCCCGGCGGGCGGCGTAGCGCTACGTCCCCACCCCCGTCAGCGGGACCCGGTTGTCCCCAGGCCCGTCGCCGGCCCTCCCGGATCCCGTGCCCGTGCCGCCACGGTGATCTCCGGGCGGTCTCCACCGCCCGACGACGGGAGGCGGCGCGGTGGCGGGCAGCGGGACGGATCGGGCGGCGGGGACCGGCGGCGGCGCGTCGCCGGCCGCGCGGGCGAAGGACGAGCTGGGGCGGGAGGGCGAACGGCTCGCGGTCGAGCACCTCGTGGCCCGCGGCCTGGTGGTCCTGGCCCGGAACTGGCGCCGCCGCGACGGCGAGCTCGACGTCGTCGCGACCGACGGGCACCGCCTCGTGGTCTGCGAGGTCAAGACCCGCTCCGGGGTCGGCTACGGCCTGCCCGTCGAGGCGGTCACGCGGTCGAAGGCGGCGCGGATCCGGCGGCTGGCCCACCAGTGGCTGGCGGAGTCGCGGGCCCGGTGGGTCGAGGTCCGCTTCGACGTCGTCGCCGTGCTGCTCGTGCCCGGCCGCGCCCCGCAGGTCGAGCACTACGAGGGGGCCTTCTGATGGGCCTCGCCCGCGCCTGGTCGATCGGTCTGCACGGCGTCGACGGCGACCTGGTGGAGATCGAGGCCGACATCGGCCCCGGGCTGCCGGGGCTCTCGCTCGTCGGGCTGCCCGACGCGGCCCTCGCCGAGGCCCGCGACCGGGTCCGCGCCGCCGTCGTGAACTCCGGGCAGGACTGGCCGAAGCGCAAGATCACCCTGGCGCTCTCGCCGGCGACGCTGCCCAAGCAGGGGTCGAGCTACGACGTCGCGCTGGCCTGCGGGGTCCTCGCCGCCGACGGCCGACTGCGCCCGAGCGCCCTCGAGGGCGTCGTCCTGCTCGGCGAGCTCGCCCTCGACGGCCGGGTGCGCGACGTGCGCGGGATGCTGCCGTGCGTCATGGCGGCCCGGCGGGCCGGTGTCCCGCGCGCCGTCGTGCCGGTCGGGGCCCTCGACGAGGCCGCCCTCGTCGACGGCATCGAGCTGTTCGGGGCCGCCCATCTCACCGAGATCCTCGCGTGGCTGCGCGGCGAGGCCGAGCTCGTGACGCCGGCGGCCCGCCCCCGGGCCCGGTCCCGGCCCGACGTGGACGACCTCGCCGACGTGGTCGGCCAGGAGGTCGCCCGCCACGCGATCGAAGTGGCGGCCGCGGGCGGGCACCACCTGCTCTTCGTCGGCCCGCCCGGATCCGGCAAGACGATGCTCGCCCGCCGGCTCACCGGCCTGCTGCCCGACCTCGGCGTCGAGGAGGCGATGGAGGTGGCCGCGGTGCGCTCGCTGGCCGGGGCACTCCCGCCCGACGAGGAGCTGCCCGTGACACCGCCCTTCGTCGCCCCGCACCACGGGGTGTCGGCGGCCGCGCTCGTCGGGGGCGGCTCGGGGCTGGCGCGTCCCGGAGCGGTGTCGATGGCCCACCGCGGGGTGCTGTTCCTCGACGAGGTCTACGAGTTCGGGCCCCACCTGCTCGACTGCCTGCGGACGCCGCTCGAGGAGGGCGAGGTGCGCCTGGCCCGCAAGGACGGCGTCGTGCGCTACCCGGCGCGCTTCCAGCTGGTCATGGCCGCGAACCCCTGCCCCTGCGCCCCGCCGCGCCCGGCGGACTGCGACTGCCCGCCGCAGGTGCTGCGCCGCTACGAGGGCCGGCTCTCCGGGCCGATGCTCGACCGCGTCGACCTGCGGGTCCACCTCGAACCGGTGACCTCGCTCGACCGCGGCCCCGACGAGGTGCCCGAGGACACCGCGACCGTGCGGGCCCGCGTGCTCGCCGCGCGCCGGCGGGCGCGGGAGCGGTGGCGGTCCCGGGGCTGGCGCAGCAACGCCGAGGTCCCCGGACCGGCCCTGCGCCGCCACGCGCCGCTGCCTCCCGACGCCGCCGCCGAGCTCGACCAGATGCTGCGCCACGGAGTCCTCACGGCGCGAGGACTCGATCGGTGCTTGCGCGTGGCCTGGACGTTGTGCGACCTGCGTCGCGGCGACCGGCCGGGGGCCGAGGAGGTCCACGCCGCGCTGGCGCTCAAGCACCGGAGGGCGGCGGTGTGACCGCCGGGGCGCAGGTCGGGACCCTGCCGGACGTCGACGAGGAGGTCCTGCGGGCCCGGGCGTACCTGATGCGCGTCGCCGAGCCCCCCGCGCCGCGGCTGGGCCATCTCGTGGCCCTCCTCGGGCCCGTGGAGACCGCCGAGCGGGTCCGCGGCGGTGCCGATCTCGGACGCCACGTCGAGTCCGAGGTGGCCGGGCGACGCGGCATCGACCGCGCGGCGGCCGACCTCGAGGCGGCGCGCGCCCTCGGCGGGCGTCTACTGGTGCCCGAGGACCCCGGGTGGCCCGCGGTCGCGTTCGCGGCCTTCGGGCGCCCCGACCTGCAGGGGAGCCCCGACTGGGTGGCCCCGCTCGGACTGTGGGTCCGCGGGCCCGGGTCGCTGGCCGAGCAGGCCGACGGCGCGCACCGCAGCGTCGCGGTGGTGGGCTCCCGGGCCGCCACCGGGTACGGCCGCTGGGTCGCCCGCGACTGGTCGGCCTCGCTGGCGGAGGAGGGCCTGGCCGTGGTCTCCGGGGCGGCGCACGGGGTGGACGGCGAGGCCCACCGCGGGTGCCTCGCGGTCGGCGGCGCGACGGTCGCGGTGCTGGCCTGCGGGATCGAGCGGGCGTACCCGGCCGCGCACGCCCGGCTGCTGGAGTCGATCTCGGCGCGGGGCGCGGTCGTCAGCGAGTACCCCGTCGGCGCGATCCCGGCCCGGCACCGGTTCCTGGTGCGCAACCGCCTGATCGCGGCGCTGGCCACCGGCACCCTCGTGGTCGAGGCGGGCGTGCGCAGCGGTGCCGCCCGCACCGCGGCCGCGGCGCGGGAGCTCGGGCGGGTGGTCATGGCGGTGCCGGGCCCGGTCACCTCCGCGCTCTCGGTCGGCAGCCACCAGCTGGCCCGCCAGCCGTGGGCGGGGGTGGTCGGGTCCGTCGCCGACGTGCTGGCGGACATCGGGCCCGTCGGGACCCTCACCGAGGCCCCGCCCCGGCCGGCCCGGCCGCTCGACGGGCTGTCCACCCCGGCCGCCCGCGTCCACGGCGCGCTGCGCGGGCACGTCGCGACGACCGCCAGCGCCCTCGCTCGCGAGTCCGGGGTCGACCCGCGCAGGGTGCCCGCGGCGCTCGACGAGCTCGCCGCCGCGGGACTCGTCGTCCCCGACGGTGACCGGGGGTGGTGCCGGCCCGTCTGACGCTCCCGCCCGTGCGACGAGCGGTTGCACAGCGCGACCACGACGACCGTTGCCCGACAGGGCGGCGCGGTCACCGACGCGAGCGTGGCGATCCTTGACGCCCACCGCCGTGCCTTGGACTCTCGATCGCGATGACCGGCAGATTCCCCTCTCAGGGCACCGACGCGGCGACCGGTTCGCCGCGCACCGGGAGCCCCGTGGACGGGACCGACCGGCCCCTCGGTGAGCCGTCGACGTCCTCACACAGAGCGACGAGCGGGATCTCCGGTGGTACCGAGGTCGAGTTGCCCGAGGGTCTGGCCCGGGCGGTCGGGGACTTCGCCGTGCACCTGCGTCTGGAGCGCGGACTGTCCGAGCACACCGTGCGCGGCTACACCGGTGACGTCACCGCGGCGCTGCGGCACCTGGTCTCCCGGGGCCTGCGCCGCGGGAGGACCGACCGGGCGACCACGCTCGCGGACCTCGACCTGGCCGCCCTGCGGTCGTGGCTGGCCGCCGGCGGCGACGCCGGGCGCCGTCCGGCCCGACGCACCACGGTGGCCCGCCGCGCCGCGGCCGCCCGGTCCTTCACCGCCTGGGCGACACGCACCGGACGGGTCGCGACCGACCCCGGGGCCCGCCTCGCCTCGCCCCGCGCGCACCACCGGCTCCCGGCGGTGCTGCGCGCCGACCAGGCCGCCGCGGCCCTGGACAACGCCGCGCTCGGCGCCGCCCAGCTCGACCCGGTGGCCCTGCGCGACCACCTGCTGCTCGAGCTGCTCTACGCCACCGGGATCCGCGTCTCGGAGCTCTGCGGGCTCGACGTCGACGACGTCGACGACGGCCGGCGCACGCTGCGGGTGCTCGGCAAGGGCGCCAAGGAGCGCACCGTCGTCTACGGGGCCCCGGCCGCCGCCGCGCTCGACGCCTGGCGCGCCCACGGGCGGCCCCACCTCGCCGTCGCGGGCTCTCCGCCCGCGCTGCTGCTCGGCGCCCGCGGTGGGCGCCTCGACCCGAGGATCGCCCGCACCGTCGTCCACGACGCGGCACGGTCGGTCCCCGGGGCACCGGACATCGCACCGCACGGGTTGCGGCACTCCGCCGCGACGCACCTGCTCGAGGGGGGAGCGGACCTGAGAAGCGTCCAGGAGCTGTTGGGACACGCCTCGCCGGCGACGACCCAGCTCTACACCCACGTCACCGCCGACCGTCTGAGGGCCGTTCATGACTCCGCCCACCCCCGCGCCTGAGCCGCAGCGGCCGGTGGGTCGCGAGTCGGCCACCGCCGCGGTCGTGCGCTCCCTGCCCGCCCTGCCCGGGAACTCCGTCTTCACCGCGCCCCGACCCGGTCGGGGGACCGCGGTGCGCGCCCGCCCCACGACGATCCGGCCCGTCACCACCGAGGACGGCTCCCTCGCCGACGAGGAAGCCATCGTCGAGGCCGGCATCGCCGAGATGTGGGATGCCTACGCCGAGGCGCCGCACGACCGGATGGTCCGCGACCGGCTCGTGCTGCACTACGCCCCGCTGGTCAAGTACGTGGCCGGCCGGGTCGGGACCGGGCTCCCGTCGCACGTCGACGTGGCCGACCTCGTGCAGTGCGGCATCTTCGGGCTCGTCGACGCGATCGAGCGGTTCGAGCCCGACCGCGGCCGCAAGTTCGAGGTCTACGCGATGCAGCGCATCCGCGGCGCGATCCTCGACGAGCTGCGCTCCCAGGACTGGGTGCCGCGCTCGGTGCGCTCCCGCGCCCGGGAGATCGAGCGCGCCATCGAGCGCCTCGAGACCCGTCAGCAGCGCTCGTGCAGCGACGGCGAGCTCGCCGGGGAGCTGGGCATGGAGACCGCCGACCTGCGCTCCACGTTCGGCCAGATCGCGTTGACCAGCGTCGCGGCGCTCGACGAGCTCGTCGCGGCCGGGCGCTCGCACGCCGCCGGGCCGGGGGGCACGGCGCCCTCGCTCGCCGACTCGCTGCCCGACGTGGCCGCCGAGGACCCCGTGACGGCGATGGAGTCGCGCGAGACCCGCCGCCAGCTCGCCGAGGCCATCCAGGGGCTCGTCGAGCGCGACCGCACCATCGTCGGTCTGTACTACTTCGAGAACCTCACGCTCGCCGAGATCGGCAAGGTGCTCGGGGTGACCGAGTCGCGGGTCTGCCAGCTGCACACCCGTGCAGTGCTGCGGCTGCGGGCGCGGTTGGCCGAGGCGCACGAGGACTGACGGCGGTGGCGTTCGCGGCCGGTCGGGTCGTCCCCATCCTGCGGATCTTCGACCGGGCACGGGCACACGAGTTCTACGTGGGGTACCTCGGCTGCACGGTCGACTGGAGCCACACGACCGGGCAGGACGGGCCGACGTACACCCAGGTGTCCCGGGGTGAGCTGGTGCTGCACCTCTCGGAACACCACGGTGACGGCTCGCCCGGGGCCGGGGTCTGGGTGGCCGCCACCGGGGTCCGGGAGCTGCACGCCGAGCTCACCGCGAAGGACTACCCCTTCCTGCGCCCGGGCCTGGAGCACAGCCCGGGCAGCGACGGCGGGGTGTCGCTGACGCTGCTCGACCCGTTCGCCAACCGCATCGTCCTCGACGAACGGTCCTAGCTCGGCCACAGCCGCGTGCGCCCCAGCCCCACGAGGAGCAGCGGGTCGAGGTACTGCTCGCGCCGCTCGTCGGGGGCGGTCCGCCACCGCAGCCCCCAGTGCAGGCAGGCGGCCGCCGGGCACCCGGGATGCCCGGCGTCGAGTGTCCCGAGGACGGCGCCGCGGGCGACCGGGGTCCCGACGACGACGGCCGCCCGCACCGGCTCGTAGGTGGTCCGCAGGCCGCCGGGGTGCACGACCGACACCACACCCCGCCCGGCCAGCGTCCCGGCCTGGGCCACGACGCCGTGGCCGGCCGCGAGCACCGGGGTGCCCGGACGCCCCACCAGGTCCACCCCGCGGTGCCCCCGCCCGTACGGGTCCGGCGGCGGGAGGAAGCGCCGGGCCACCCGGCCGTCGTCGCCCCCGCCCGGTGGCCCCGTGCCGTCGAGGCCGGCCAGCGGCCATCCGAAGCCGCCCGCGGTGATCGTCGGGACGGGGACCTCGGCGGGGTCGGCGGCGGCCGTCGTCGAGGGCCCGAGGAGCAGCGCGGCCAGCAGGGCGACGAGGGCGCGGCGAGCGCGGGGGCGCCGCCGGCGGGTCGGCGCGGGAGTGGTCACGGGGGTGGGACGCGCGCGGGCGCGCTGCGGCTCCGTGCCCGCCGGATCGCCCGTCGAGGGGCACACGGCGCAGGTCCGCGGGAGGCCGGACCTGCATGGTGTGCCCGTCGCGGGCGTGGCGGCACGGGTCCGGGCGGCCGCGTGCGATCAGGGGCACGTGGGGCAGGCCGGGACCGCGCAGAACCTGCGTGAGGTGCCCCTCGCGGGGCCGGGCGACCACCTCCCCCCGGGCCGGGCGACCGGCGGCGGGCGAGGCCACGAGCCGGTCGGAGGCCGTCAGGGGGCCCGCGTACACTTCGTGTCAGCGGCCCGCCCCAGGCGGGTCGACTTCGCGTGCCCCGACGAGCCCGCACAGCAGTCCCGCTGCCCCGTGCGCGCCACCTCTCGCGGCCGGGCGGTCTCGAGTCCGTACCCATGGACCCGGGGTCGGCCGCGATCGGGACACCAGGGGCGCCGGCCCGACCGGTCCGGCGCGACAACCGCAGCAGGCCCGCCCGCCGGGCCTGACCCGAGAGACAGAGGTAGCACGACCACCATGGCCGTCGTCACCATGCGACAGCTGCTGGACTCCGGTGTCCACTTCGGACACCAGACCCGCCGCTGGAACCCCAAGATGCGTCGCTTCATCTTCACCGAGCGCAACGGCATCTACATCATCGACCTGCAGCAGACGCTGTCCTACGTGGACCGCGCCTACGACTTCGTGAAGCAGACGGTCGCCCACGGCGGCACCGTCCTC
>NZ_JBVPVA010000232.1:0-1114 GCF_055612215.1 Actinomycetospora sp.
ATCGCCTTGGTATTCTCTACCTGACCACCTGTGTTGGTTTGGGGTACGGGCCGTGCATGCACTCACTAGAGGCTTTTCTCGGCAGCATAGGATCACTCTACTTCGCCTCAAACGGCTACACATCACGTCTCAGCCTACATGGAACACGGATTTGCCTATGTTCCGGCCTACACGCTTATACCAGGACAACCATCGCCTGGCGGAGCTACCTTCCTGCGTCACCCCATCGCTTGACTACTACGAAATCAGGTCCCACGCTCCACAACACCCACTAGGCCCGAAGGCTTCGCGGACGCGCTTTGGGTGGTTAGTATCAAACGCCTCGTCATGGGCGCACATGCTCGGGTACGGGAATATCAACCCGTTGTCCATCGACTACGCCTGTCGGCCTCGCCTTAGGTCCCGACTTACCCTGGGCGGATTAGCCTGGCCCAGGAACCCTTGGTCATCCGGCGGCAGAGTTTCTCACTCTGCATTCGCTACTCATGCCTGCATTCTCACTCCCACACCCTCCACCGCTAGCTTCCGCCACGGCTTCCCTGGATGCAGGACGCTCCCCTACCCATCAACACGACTACACAAGGACTTCAAGAGTCCAAGCGGATCTATTGTGTCAATGACACAGCTTCGGCGGTGTGCTTAAGCCCCGCTACATTGTCGGCGCAGGACCACTTGACCAGTGAGCTATTACGCACTCTTTCAAGGGTGGCTGCTTCTAAGCCAACCTCCTGGTTGTCTGGGCGATCCCACATCCTTTCCCACTTAGCGCACGCTTAGGGGCCTTAGCCGGCGATCTGGGCTGTTTCCCTCTCGACTACGAACCTTATCGCCCGCAGTCTCACTGCCGCGCTCAACGCTCACCGGCATTCGGAGTTTGGCTGACTTCAGTAAGCTTGTCGGCCCCCTAGGCCAACCAGTGCTCTACCTCCGGTGAGTACCACGCGACGCTGCACCTAAATGCATTTCGGGGAGAACCAGCTATCACGGAGTTTGATTGGCCTTTCACCCCTACCCACAGCTCATCCCCCAGGTTTTCAACCCTGGTGGGTTCGGGCCTCCACACCGTCTTACCGGCGCTTCACCCTGGCCATGGGTAGATCACCCCGCTTCGGGT
>NZ_JBVPVA010000537.1:0-16719 GCF_055612215.1 Actinomycetospora sp.
GGGGCCGCCGACAATGCGGTGGGTGAGGACCCGGTGCCGGTGTCGGGCGGCTCGACGCCGAGCGTGACGCGGAGGTGACCCGGGGAGAGCTGGTTGTCGGGGGCGAGGACGACTCCGGCGCCCAGCACCGCCCGCGCGGCGTCCGCGTCGGCGCTGTCCGAGGGGGCGTAGGCGACGGTGGTGGCTGACTGGAGGTCGGCGTTCCCGGTGTCGGAGGGCGAGAATCCGGCTCTGGTGAGGGCGGACATGGTCGTGCTGGCCGCGCCGCCTCGTCCTGATCCGTTGAGCACCTCCACGAGGTCGACGGATCCATCGGCGTGCACCGGTGCCTGGGGCCGCGGCGGCGGGGTGGTCGAGCTCGGCGCGGCCGGTTCGATCGCCTTCTGGATGAACGCTTGGACCTGGGCCGGGTCGATGTCCACCGCGGTGCCGTCCTCAGGGGTGGCCAGGTCGGTCCTACCGGTCGGGACGGTTCGGAACGTGACTGTCCCGGCGGTGAGTCGGTGCAGCTGCTCGCCGAACGTCAGCACGTCCCAGTGCTGGTCGAGCACCACGTCGTGATCGACTGCCTGGAGGATGCCGCGCAGCGCGGAGGGGTCGGTCAGCGTGCCCGCGGAGAGCAGCTTGTTGCTCAGTGCGGCCATGAAGACCTGTTGGCGTCGGATGCGGTCGAGGTCACCGTTCGGGAGGCCGTGGCGCTGTCGGACGAAGGACAGGGCCGCCGCGCCGCTGACCGTCTGGATTCCCGAGGGGAAGTTCGCGCCGGAGAACTCGTCCTTAGTCGGTGCCGCGAGGCAGACCTGCACACCGCCCGCGGCGTTGCTGATGGCGTCAAACGCCGCGAGGTTGATCGCTGCGTAGTGGGTGATGGTCAGTCCGGTCAGCTGCTGCACGGTCGCGATGGCCTCCTTCGCGCCGGCCTCGGCAGCGGCGACCTCGAGCTGGGGTCCCGACATCCCCTGGAATGCGAGCTGGGGGCGCGCGAGGTTCTCCCCGTAGGTGTACGCAGTGTTGATCTTATGGGGGCCCAGGTCGCCCGCAAGCTGTACGTAGGCGTCGCGGGGAATGGAGAAGGCGGTGGCGGCGCCGCCCCCGGCGGGTATGTGGATGACGATGATGGTGTCGGTGTTGTCGCCACCGTCGCTGCTGCTCCCGGCGTGCAGGGCCGCCAGCTGGTCGCTCGGCAGGGGATTTCCCTGGGCGTCGGTGCGGGTGTCCAGCCCGACCAGCAGGATGTTCTGGGCGTCGCCGGCCGGGATCGCGCCGGAGATGACGTCCGCGCCGTTGATGCCGTGCACGCTCACCCATGCGGCGCCGCAGGACAGCACCACCAGCGCCGACAGCAGGCTCAGTGCCAGTCGCCACCACGGAATACGCAGCAGGGCAGAGGGTGCTGCGGTGGGCCGTGGGGGCGCCAGTGGCGGGGCCGGTCGCGGGTCGGTCTCCGGCTTCGGGTCCGGCCCGGGCGCGGGGACCGGCGGGGACACGGATGCACCCGCCGGCCTGCCTGGTCGTCGCGGAGACCGTCGGTCCGCGGGACCGGCTTTCGGCTGAACCCGGACGGCCACCAGCCGAGGGGCAGAGGACCGAGACGGTGGTGGTCTCAGCGGGAGCACGTGCCCGGCGAGCATGCGAGGAGTGCTGATCCTGACGGTCGGGCCGTCCTGCGGAGGCGCCGGGACAGCCGCACGTGGCCCTCCTTCATCCTGCGCCGCGCAGACACCGGGCCCGCACCGCTCACCGATCATCCTGACGCTCTGGGCATGGAGCTGTCGTGAGCCCGGGCCGCCGGGCACCGCCGCGGAGCGAACCCCCCGGCGTGGATCCCCAGTCGCCGAGTCGACCGAGCGGCTTCGGTGCCGGCACGCGCCTGGGTGTGGCACGTGGCCGCGGGCATCGATCGCCCCCCAGATCGCGCCGTGGCGTCGCGCATGAGGCATGCTTGCACATGCGTTTGAGCGTCTGAGTGATTGGGGCTTTCGGCGGTCGGTCAGGGCCCGGCGGCCCGGGGTCGTTGCCGCCCGGAAGGAGCAGGTGGTGGAAGACGACGCGAATGCCGGGCGCGGCGACTGCTGGCCCGTGTCGGCCGGAACCCTCGTCTCGCCGCGTGCCTTCTCGCGGGTGTTCGACCCCGTCCCCGCTCCGGCGTCTTCTACGGCCTCGCACTCGTCCAAGCCGCCTCCGAGGCCTTGCGCGGACGGGTCGGGTCCCGGTGCTCGGTCGACGACGTTCCATTGAGCACGGCCCACCCCCTGGCAGCCGTGACCACGCTGCCCACTGTGACCGTTGCGGTCCTCGCCGTCGTCGCCGTTCTCGCCCTGGGACTGGCCGAGGTGCCGGGCTGGGACAACCTGCGGCTGGTCGGCTTGGCCGCTGTGGCAATCGTCGCCACCGATCTGCTCTCGCGCGGCGGCGGGCCCCCCGATGATCCACGACGCTGCGATCAACAGTGGTCTCCTCGAGAGCGCCGGTGGTGGCCGCACGCTCACGCCCTCAGCCACCCGTCCTGGCGGCCTCTCCACAGGTCGCCGAGACACCCGGCCGTGCAGCGTGGGTTCGCCATGCTGACCGGCCGCGCCGTCCGCCGGTCTCGGGTCCCTGCCGTGGTTCTTGGCGATGACGGGACCCGTGGGCCTCCGGTCCCGGGACGGTTCCGCGTCGCCGACACCGAAGCCGGGTCGCTGCGCCGGTGGCGGGTCCAGCGCCGCGCTCGAGCTCGTGTGCCGTGGGCCACTCGCCCCCCCGGTCGGCCCACTTGCTGAGCCACGAGTGGATCAGGCGCGCTCGTTCGGCGGCGCAGAGCCGGGCGAGCCAGGACGTGCTGGCCAGCGATCCAACGGAGAGGGTGGGCGAGGCGTGAGCTCGGTGGTCAAGGAACAAGACGATGGGCAGGACGGGCCGGCGGCCCGCGCTAAGGTGCGCGCCGAACCGCGATGGACGGTCGCCGTGGTGGTGGCGGGTGCGGTCGGGCTGCAGGTGGTGCTGCCCGGGGCGTTCACTCCGGGCCACCGGCTGGTGCCGGTGCTGGAATTGGTGTTGCTTCTCGGGCTGGTGGTCGCCAACCCGGGCCGGCTCGACACCCCAGGACGCTGGCTGCGCCGCGGCAGCGTCGCCCTGGTCGGCATGGTCTCGGTGACCAACGCCTGGTCGGCGGTGCGGCTGGTCCAGGGCATCATCACCGGCAATTCCGACGACGCGATCGCGCTGCTGTCCTCGGGGGCCGCGATCTGGGCGACCAACGTCGTGGTGTTCGGGTTGTGGTACTGGGAACTCGATCGCGGCGGCCCACACGCGCGACTGGCCGCGGCGCGGGAGGTCGCAAACGGATCCGTCATCGCCGCCCGCGGGAGCAGGGCCCTGGACTTCGCATTCCCCCAACACCTCGATCCGCACCTGGCCTCCCCGGGCTGGGCACCACGGTTCGTGGACTACCTGTACCTGTCGTTCACCAACGCCACAGCGTTCAGCCCCACCGACGTCATGCCCCTGGCCCGGTGGGCCAAGCTGACCATGATGGTCCAGTCGGCGGTGTCGCTGATCGTGGTCGCCTTGGTGATCGCCCGGGCGATCGGCCTCTTCAAATAGCCCTCCGACACCGAACCGGATCGCGACGACACCCGCTGGCATCGCGATCCTCGGGGGCATCCACCGCCTCGGCCGTGTGCGCTTGACGCCCGGCGGCCCCCTGAGACCTTTCGCATCCAAGAACGCCCCGCGCGTACTCGACGGAACCGCCCACGGGTCGGCTCCACAAGCAGCGAAGTGCTCCCGCCCCCGGCGTGTCCTCGGCCCGCCCGGCCGCGGACTCGACCGGCTGGTAGGTGCCGATGCCCTCTAGGCTAGGCGAGCCCGAGCACGCCCAGGAGGGTCTGGCCAACCAGTAGTAGTGACATGGCGGCGACGGCGACGACCGCGGTGGTGGCCGCGGCGCGGAAGACGGGGCCGTTGGCGGCGGCGCCGAGCACGCTGCGGCGGTTGCTCAGGATGAGGATGTAGGCGAGCACGATCGGGGCGACCACGCCTTGGAGCACCTGGGTGCCGATCAGCAGCGAGATCAGGTTGACCGGGGTGAGCGCGATCGCGGCGCCGAGGAACACCTGAAAGGTGAACAGGCCCAGGAACAGCGGAGCTTGGCGGAAGGTGCGCGAGACGGAGCGTTCCACGCCGACAGCTTCACTGATCGCATACGAGCTCGAGAGCGGGACGACCGCGCCGGCCAGCGCGCTAGCCCCGAGCAGCCCGAACGCGAAGAGCAGGGTGGCCCCGGAGCCGGCGACCGGGCGCAGGGCCTGCGCGGCCTGCGCAGCGGAGTCCAGCGGACCCTGCCCGCCGATGGTCGCCCCCGTCGCAATGATGATCATGACAGAGATGATGCAGGCGAAGACCGCCCCGGAGACGGCGTCCAGGCGAGCGTTCGGGTAGTCGTCGGGGCCGGCGCCGCGGTCGACCACGCCGGCGGCGGCGTAGAGCTGCATGTAGGGGCTGACCGTGGTCCCGATCAGGGCCACCCCGAGCAGGACGAAGTCACTGCTGGCCAGGAAGTGCGGGAAGACCAGGTCAGCGCCCACCGCCGACCAGTCGGGATGGGCGAGGACCGCAGCGATCGGGTAGGCCAGAAAAGCCAGGGAGAACACCAGGAAGATGCGTTCGGCGTAGCGATAGGACCCGAACAGCACCAACGCCCAGATCAGGACCGCGAAGACGGGGACGACGATGTAGCGGCTAATCCCGAACAGTTCGAACGCCGCGCCGATCCCGGCGAACTCCGACACCACGAGCCCGGTGTTGGCCAGCAGCACGCACACCAGGGCGAGCCCGGTCAGGCGCAGGCTGAACTGTTCGCGGATCAACGCCGCGAGCCCTTTACCGGTGTGGGTCCCCAACCGGACCGACATCTCCTGCACCAGGATCAGGGCGATGGTCACCAGCACCATGAAGAACAAGGTCCGGTACACGAACTGGGACCCGGCCGAGGAGTAGGTGGCGATGCCGGCGGCGTCGTTGCCGGCGTTGGCCGCGATCACCCCTGGGCCGGCGATGGCCAGGTAGGCGAACACCCGGCCGCGACGCAGCCGCTGCCACAGCCGTTGCCCCCGACCGGGCCGGGCGTCCGCAGCGGTGTGTCCTCCCACCGAGCCGGGGTCATCGGTGGATTCAGTGGCGTGCTCCGGCCGAGACCGGCGGCCCTGCTGTGCCGGGTCGATCCGCTGACCAGCCGGCGGCCGGCTCATCGCAGCAGCCTTGGGAAGCGCAGCCGCCCGGCCTCGGGGGTCAGGGCGTCCAGGACGTCGTCGGCGAGAATGCGCCCCAGCGGACGGCACCCGTCGTCGACGACCAGCAGCGAGGAGCGCCGCGACTCGACCAGGGCGACGGCGACCTGGTTGACGTCGGCGTCCGGGCCGACCAGGACCGGGTCGGTTTGGGTCTGGTCGAGCAGCGCGCCCACGGTCAGCTCGGGAGGGGCGACGAGCAGCTCGAACAGCGACAGGTCGCCGATCACCTGACCGTCGGCATCGCACACCACCACGGCGTCGATCTCGCCGCGGTGCTCCCCGTGGTCGGCCACCCGGTCGCGGACCGCGCTGACGGTGTCCTCGGGTTCGGCGCGGACCAACAGCGTGGTCATGAACCCACCGGCCTCGTCCTCGGGGTAGCCCATCAGACCGCTGAGCCGCTCGCGGGTGGGCGCGGGCATGAGCTCGAGGAGCTCGTCGCTCTCGGCGGCACTCAGATCGCGCAGCGCGTCCACGGCTTCGTCGGGTTCCATCGCGGCCACCAGGTCGGCGGCCTGCTGCGGCTCGGACTCGCGCAGCAGGCCCTCGAGCTCGTCGGGTTCCATCTCCTCGAGCGCGTCGGCGGCGGTCTCGGGTTCCAGCGAGGCCAACAGCTCCTGGCGACCGGCGCGGCCGAGATCCTCGAGGAGGTCGGCGAGCTCGCCCGGACGCAGCCGACGCAGGGCTTGCTGACTGCGCCGCAGCCGCACCGTCGCCGGCCCGTCGGTCGCTTCCTCCCCAAACGGGGCGATCGCGTCCCAGTCGATGACCCGATCAGGGGTAGGTCGCCCGCGCAGGCGTTTCGGCCCTAGGCGGCGTAGCAGGGTCTGCACGCTCACGTCGACGCCGACGACGTGTAGCTGCTCGCCCACCGGGGCCACGTACACGTCGGCGGCCCGGATCACCTGGACGCCGTCGACGTCGACGAGCTGGTGATCGAGCAGGTCGCGGGCCAGCAGTACCTCACCGGGCCGACGCACGTAATCACGCAGATCCATCCGCGCCGTGCGCAGGCTGATCCAGCGGTGGTTGACCTGGGCGATGGCCGAGGCGTCCAGGAAGGCGCGCCGGCGACCCACCCGCACCACCAGCCCGGTCACCGGTGGGTAACGGTCCTCGCCGTAGAGCCGGGCCACCACGTCCACCAGCCGCCCGACCTGCTGACCGCTCTGGTTGCGCACCGGCTCACCCACCAATCCGGCGAGTGACACCACGGCCTGGCGCACGGATCGGGTCGCGGTCAACCGTTGCGTGCGTGCGGTGCTGCGTCGTCGCAACGCTGATGCCGCCGATCCGCGCGCCGGCGGGGTAACCAAGGGCAAGACGGGCCTCCGTAGGGAGCTGGCCGCGACAGGCCATGGTGAGAAGGTCAGGGGCAACGCGTCAGCGGCAGCCGTGTTCAAGCCAATCCCGCGAACACGCCGCGGCCCGCTACACAGGGATGACCCGCCAAGGCTCAGTCCGCTCCGGGGCCGCAGCGCGAGAGCCCTGACTACCGGCCGGCCCCGGCCGCCGCCACGCTATCAAGCACTCGTATGAGAGTACGAGGGTCCGAGGTCCTGGGCCCGCTCGCCCGCGCGCGGGACGCGGCCTCAACACGCTTTCCGCATGCAGCAGCGGTGGACGACCGGGCAGCAACCACACGGTGGCCGGCCCGCGCCGCCGCCCGCATCCCTCACCGTGAGGGTCATCCCGGCGGCCTCGTGGTCACCCGACCCGGGTCGAAGGCCCGAGGCGGAGGGGGAAGGTGGTGCGGTCCCCGCGGACTCGCGGTGGCGTCGGCGGTCGAGCGCAGGTCGAAGGAGACGAAGTCGCGGGTGGAGGTCTGCAGGTAGTGCTGCGCGCCGATCTGCTCGTCGGGGAAGAGCTTGAACGCCTTCGGGCGTGAGGTGCCGTCGGGGTGGAAGTAGGCGCCGGAGACCCAGGCGGGGTTGATGTCGAGTTCCATGCCTCGAATGACCCCGGCCGAGCGCAGCAGGTCCCCCAGGGTGCACACCGACAGCGCGGGCCCACCGACGTAGACCATCGCACCGGTCGGGGTGATCCCGAACCCGGAGCGGTGAATGTAGGCCGCCTGCCCCACCGTTGAGCCCCACTGCGCGGTGCCTCCGGTCGCGCAGGTCGGGTTCACCGTGCCGTGGTCGATGAGAGGGACGAGGTTCTGGCGCACCGAGGCCACGTCCGGTGCCATGCCCACCTCGCTGCCCCACGCTCCGACGTCGACGGTGCCGTCGCGTCGGATCAGCAGGCTGGCCGCGCCGGGAACCAGCGGTCGCACCTCGCGGTTCTCGCTGTACCAGCCGCCGTGGCTGTCGCCCTGGAGCCGGAACCCGGCCGAGAACGCGGTGACCACGCTGCGCTGCTCGGCGGGGTCGACCGAGGTCGGGGTGGCCCACTGGCCGCCGGGGTCCTGGGTACCGGGGTGTAGCACGCCCCGCACCAGGGTCGGGTCGAGCCAGAGCACGCCGACCACGAAGGAGGTGTGCGCGAGGTCGGGGCGCACCGAGGTCATCCGCACCGCGTCGCCGTGGGGTGTGGAGACCACGGTCTGCCAGCGACCCTCGCCCGGCAGTGGCGAGAGCCCGGCCGGCGGCGCGAGTGGCGCGGGCGCCGGCTGCCCACCGGGACGGTTGGGTTCGGGGCCCGCCGCGGCGGGGATGCCGCCCGGCGGCACGCCGCCGGTCGGAGGTGGATGCAGGTCGTACTGGCGCTGCTCGAGCCAGGTGATCACCGGGCCCAGCCCGTGATCGCGGCCCCATTCCGCGAGTCGCGCGGCAACACTGTCGCTGCCAGGCCGGGACAACGCCCCCCAGAGGGACGGCGCGGAGATCGCCCCGAGCAGCACCACCCCGACCAGCAGACAGGCCAGGACCCGCGTCCACCACCGTCGCGGGCCTGGGCGAGGCCGGGGACGATGCCGGTGAGCACCGACCACAGCCGGGGCGTCGAGCGTGCCGGTGTCGGTTGCAGGGGTCGACGCTCCGCGACGGACGCGGTCGTGTCGTTCGGTCGGCGCGTCGTAATCACCGCGGGCGCGATGGTCGAGGACGTCATCGCCCAGGCGACGCGACGAGCCGCGCACCAGAGACCTCCTCCGCTGGGTTCCCGAGCCACCGTGCGCCGGAAGGAATCCGTTGGCCCTTGGTCAGGAAAGCGCTGCCGCCGAGCACGGCACCCGCCGCGATCACCGTGTCGTAGTGCACGAAGGCCATCGGTGCGAGCTCAGCACCCGAGCCGAGGGTGATCGGGGCGGCCTTGAAGACGCCGTCCTCCATGGAGTGTGGCTGAAGGATCACCCCGGCGTTGAGGGTGACGTCGTCGCCGAGCTCGACCAGTGACTTCTCGCTGATGCTCGCCCCGTCGTCGAACAGTCGTCGACCAACCCGCACCCCGAGCAGTCGCCACACCGCGCTCTTGAACGGGGTCCCGTTGAGCAGCCCGGGCTGGATGCTGAACTTCCAGAACCGCTCGTGGCGCCAAAAGTACGGGTCGTAGATCGAGCAGTACTGCGGCTGAAGTGCGCGGAACCGCGTGCTGAGGCGTTCGATCAGCACGCCGTAGCCGAGGTTGAGCGGGCCGGCCGCGAGCGCCGCGCAGGCCACCACGGAACCCCCGGCGGTGGCTTCGAGGTTCACCGCGATCAGGCCCAGGACCGCCACGCAGGCCACCCGGAGCCACTGGGCGAGCAGGAACAGGCCGATGGTGCGCAGGTTGTGCGCGTTCTTCTGCGCCAGCCGCCGGCGCAGACCGGTGCGGCTCAGCGCGAAGTCGGCCTCATCGCCGCGGCGCCGCGGAATCTCGAAGGCCGGCGAGCCGAGCAGACCGACACCGGACCGGGGCCGGCCGTCGACCGGGATCATCGTCTTGGTGCCGATGAAGACGTCGTCGCCGAGCTCGGCGCCCGGCGGCACCGAGATCACGTTCCCCAGGAAGCAGCGGCCACCGATCCTGAGGTGCTCGGTCCGAAAAGCCGACGCGGACATCTCGACGTTCACCAGGTCGACGCCGTCGGAGAGCATGGTGCCCGGCCCCACCGTGACGGCGTACGGGTTTTCGTGATGCAGTTCGGCGCCGACGTTGGAGCCGGTCTGGCCTGCCTCGGCGATGCGGTAGCCCAGCCCTCGCAGATAGCCCACGATGTAGGAGCTGTCCCCGAGCAGCTGCACGAAGAACGGCACATTGGTGAGACGGGCCAGGGCCCGCTGGCAGGCGTGGGCGGGACCGTAGAGCGGGTGGATCCGTCCGGGGACCAGGGTGCGGGCCAGGAGGCGGGGCAGCGTGCACACCGCGGCGAGACCAAGCGCTAGCGCCGCGGCGTAGAGCCCAGCCGAGACCGCGAGCGCCCTGAGGTAGAACTGCGGGTCGGCGAGCCTGGCGCTTCCGGGCAGTACCGCCTCCCCGAGCCCGGGGACCCGGTCGCCGACGGTCACCACCGCGGCCACGAGCACGGGTGCCCCGAACATGACCACCGCCAGTTCGGCGACGGCGGAGGCGGCGCGACGCCAGCGAGGGCATGGCACGCTCGGCAGCGTGGGCGCCGGGTGCTCGGCGGGACGGGCGGGGGACCCGTGCCAGTGACTCCGGGCGGGGATGTACTGACCGGCGTGCAGCGAGGACGCGTGCGCCAGTCTCGCGGCGTCACCCACGACGGTGTCGGGCTCGACCAGCGAGCCCTCCCCGATCACCGCGTCCGCCCCGATACACACCGGACCGGTGCGGATCGCCCCGGCACGGGCCTGATAGCCGGTGAAGGACGCCCCGCGGCGGATCACCGCGCCCGCGCCGATCTCCACGAGGTCGGTGCACACCGGCACGGTGGTGGAGAGGATCACCGCACCCCGCCCGATCCGCGCCCCGAGCGCACGTAGGTAGAGCACGTAGAGCGGCGACCCGGCGAAGAGCGCCAGCGGACTCGAGCGGATCAGGGTGGCGACGGTCCAGAACCGGAGGTAGTCGAGGCTCCACAGCGGGATCGTGGCGGGCCGCCACCGTCCGATCAGCAGCCATTTGGCGGCGATCGGGAGCAGGCAGACGACGGCGGTGGTGGCGGCGAGTGCAGCCATGATGCGCAGGTAGAGCTCGTCGAAGGCCTGGGGGCTGCCGACCCAGTGCACGTCGAGGTCGGCGAGCAGGACACCGCCGAGGGCGAGGCCCGCGAGAACCAGCAGCTGCAGCCCCCCGCAGAGACGGAATGTCCAGAGCCCGACCGGCGGTGGCGGCGCAGGCTCGGGAACGGTGACTCGCGTGGCGGGCGCGGAGCGGTCATCGGCCAAGGCGCCGGCCAGGCCCCGCACCGTCGGGTGGGCGTACATGAGCCTGATCGCGACCGGCGGGAGGTCGGTATCGCTTCGCAGCTGCGCCGCGAGCCGGGCCAGCGTCAGCGAATTGGCGCCCAAGTCGTCGACGAAGTTGCTCTCGACCGAGACCCCCTCGAGGTCGAGCACGGTTGCCAGAGCACGGGCCAGGAGTTCCTCGGTCCGGGTGCTGGGCGCCACCACGCTGCCGGGCGCGGCGCCGCGGCGCGCGGAGGGCGCGGGAAGGGCCTGCCGGTCGATCTTCCCGCTGGTCAGGACGGGCAACTC
Source organism: Actinomycetospora sp. (assembly GCF_055612215.1). Lineage (NCBI taxonomy): Bacteria > Bacillati > Actinomycetota > Actinomycetes > Pseudonocardiales > Pseudonocardiaceae > Actinomycetospora > Actinomycetospora sp. The sequence goes on from NZ_JBVPVA010000537.1 coordinate 10,856, forward strand.
GGCCAGCCGCTGGAAATAGGCGGGAACCATGTGCCCGGGCAGGGCACTGCGCAGCCGCGCGACCAGCGACGCCTCGTCAAGTGCGACCCCGTCCTGCAGCCGGTAGTACGCGACGAGCTCGGTGACCGCCGAGGAGGACGTGTAGGTGGCGACGGCGGCCTGCCGGACGCCGGGCACCGCGGCCAGCACGGCCTCGATCTCGCCGAGCTCCACGCGAAAGCCGCGGATCTTCACCTGCGAGTCGGCCCGGCCGACGTAGCTCAGGCCCTCGGGGTCGGCCCGCACGAGGTCACCGCTGCGGTAGGCCCGTGCCCAGCCGAGCGCCGGCAGCGCGGCGAAGGCGGCGGCGTCCCTGTCGGCGTCGAGGTAGCGGGCGGTGCCGACTCCGGAGATCACCAGCTCCCCGACCTCCCCCGGGCGGACCAGGTGCCCGTGGGCGGGGTCGACGACCGCGAGCTGCCACCCCGCCAGCGGGAACCCGATGCGCACCGGCTCGTCGGGACGCAGGCGGGCCGCACACGCGACCACGGTGGTCTCGGTGGGCCCGTAGGTGTTCCAGACCTCGTCGCAGACCGCCGCGAGCCGGTGCGCCAGCTGCTCGGGGCACGCCTCGCCCCCCAGGATGAGCAGGCGGACACCGCGGCATTGCTCGGGGCTCCAGAGCCCGGCCAGGGTCGGCACGGTCGAGACCACCGTGATGCCGCGGTCCACCAGCCAGTCACCGACCTCGGCGCCGGCCCGGACCAGCGAGCGAGGCGCGGGCACCAGGCACGCCCCGTGGCGCCACGCCAGCCACATCTCCTCGCACGACGCGTCGAAGCCGACCGACAACGAGGCCATCACCCGGTCGCCGGGCGCGATCGGCCGCTCCGACAGGAACAGCCGGGCCTCGGCGTCGACGACCGCGGCCGCGCTGCGATGCGAGACCGCGACACCTTTCGGGGTGCCGGTGGTTCCGGAGGTGAAGATGATCCACGCGTCATCGGAGGGCAGCGGGCGCCCGGCCGGGACAGCCGGGGGACCAGCGCGGTGGATCCGGAACGTGCCCGGGCCGGTGAGTACCCCGCGCACCCCGGCGCGGGAGAACACCTGCGCCGCGCGCTCCGGTGGGTCGTCGGCGTCGACGGGTACGTAGGCGGCTCCGACGCCGAGCACACCGAGGATCGCGACGTACAGGTCGGGCGATCCGGACGCCATACGAATCCCGACCCGGTCGCCTCGCCCCACACCGTGCGCGGCGAGCAGGGCCGCGACCCGATTCGCCTCGTCCCGCAGCCCCACGTAGTCCAGGCACCGACGGCCGTCGTCGATCGCCGGACGATCCGGGTGGGCGGCGGCTGTGGTGGCGAGGATGTCGAGCAACGTGCGTGGAGGGGCAGAGCTACCGCCCAGGTGGACCGATCCGGGCGGAGGCACGGCGGGACGCCGAGGCTGCCGCACGATCGGCCAGGTCATGGCCGAGGCGGCGGCGGTGGGAGTCGGGTCGACTCCAACGGGGTGCACGCCGTGTCCTCCAGGAAGGATGTCGGAGTTCGGGTATGAGAGGCGGGGAGCGCCGCGGAGCTGGTGACGGCGCCGCGACCCGGGAGCCGGCCCTGCCGGCGCACGTCAGACCTCGACCTCGTCGGAGGACCACCTCAGACACGCATCCTTGATCCGTTCCATCGCCGGCGACCGTCTCTGAACCCTAAGATATCGCGACGAATGTTTGATCTTCAGGGCCCTGGGGTGTCCCGCCCCTCGAGCGGAATCACCACACGTCGTCGAGGGTGAAGACCCCGCAGCAGCGCACCCCGACATCCGCCCGTCCCCGTGCGCTCGCATACTTCGTCGAGGGCGCCGCCGTACCGTCGCGTCGCGCCGATGCCCATGCGAGGAAGGGACGACGCCTTGCCGCCCGCCTCGCCCACGCCCGAGCTGACCCTGCGTGAGGTCGCCGGAGCGTCGACGGTGCTGGTCTACCGGATGCTCGACACGTCCCCGGACGGACTGCTCGAGGAGGAGGTCACCCGTCGGCAGCAGCGCCACGGGGACAACGTCGCGGCCCCCGATCCACGGCTCGCCCCGGGACAGCGTGCCGCCGCCGCGCTCCGCAGCCCCTTCCTCGCCCTGCTCGCGGTGCTCGACGTCGTGTTCGTCATCGTCGGAGACGCCCGCGGCGCGATCATGCTCGCGGTCACGGCCCTCGCCTCGGCGGTCCTGCGCTTCTGGCAACAGACCCGAGCCGACCGGGCGGTCAACGCCCTCGGTTCGAGGGTGCGCGACACCGTGACGGTGCTTCGGCGCGCGGGCGAAGGGCGCGAACCGGCGCGCCGGGAGGTGCCGGTCGAGGACACCGTCCCCGGTGACGTCGTGCTGCTCGCAGCGGGGGACGTGGTGCCCGCCGACGTCCGCCTAACCGCCAGCAGCGATCTCCGGGTCGATCAGGCCGTCCTGACCGGCGAGGGGCTGCCGGCGGTGAAGTCGCCCGATCCCGACCACGGGCGCGACGGTCCGGAGGGTTCGCCCGCGCTGTGCCTCGCCGGGACCGCGATCGTCTCGGGGTCCGCCGTCGGCGTCGTGGTCGCCACCGGGTCCGCGACCTATTCGGGCACGCTGGCCCGCAGTGCGGCACGGTCACGCCCGGAATCCGCGTTCGACATCGGTGTCCGATCGGTGAGCTGGACGCTGATCCGGTTCATGCTGGTGATGGTGCCGGTCGTGCTGGTGGTCAACGGCACCGTGTCGGGGAACTGGACCGAGGCGACGCTGTTCGCCGCGGCTGTCGCAGTCGGACTCACCCCCGAGATGCTCCCGGTCATCGTCACCACCACCCTGGCGCGGGGGGCGCGGCGCCTGGCCGCCGATCAGGTGATCGTGACTCGTCTCAACGCCATCCAGGACCTGGGTGCCGCGGACGTGCTGTGCCTGGACAAGACCGGCACCCTCACCGAGGAGCGCGTGGCCGCGGTGCACAGCATCGACGCCACCGGGCTCCCTGACGACGAGGCGGCCGAGTACGCAGCCCTAGCCGTCCGCTGCCAGACCGTTCCGGACGGACGCTTCGACGAGGCGTTGCTCGCCGGGCTCACCGAGCCCGACGACGCCGTGGCAGACGCGCTCTGGACCCCGGTGCACGAGTGGGGGTTCGACCCAGCGCGGCGGCGCTCGACGGTCGAGGTGCGTCGCGCGGACGGCGAGCACCTGTTGATCGTCAAGGGAGATCCTGACGAGGTCCTGCCCCGCTGCGATCGGCTCCGCTCCGACGGGGGCGTCGTCGGACTCGACCGGGGTCGCCTGGTCGCGGCGAACGATCTCGCCCGTGCCCACGCCGCGCACGGACTGCGCCTGCTCGCCGTCGCCGTCCGGGAGGTGCCCCGTCTCGGGGGGTGCACCGAGCGCAGCGAGACCGCAATGGTGCTGGTCGGCTTCGTCGCGTTTCTCGACCCCGTGCGTTCGAGTGCGCCCGCCGCGGTCCGGCAGTTGGCCGAACACGGGGTCGAGGTCCTCGTGCTCACCGGTGACAATCCGCATGCGGCGGCCCGGGTGGCGGCCCAGGCCGGGATCCGGGTGGGGGAGGTGGTGGACGGCGAGGCCGTCGACGCCGCGGACGACGAGGATCTGGGCGGGATCGTCGACCACGCGCGCGTGTTCGCCCGGCTGACCTCCGCCCAGAAGGCCCGCGTGGTGGCGGCCCTGCGCGCGCGCGGTCGGGCGGTGGGCTTCGTCGGTGACGGTGTGAACGACGTCCCCGCGCTGCGGGGAGCTGACGTCGGCATCGTCCCGGCGAGCGCGGCGCCCGCCGCGAAGCGCGCCGCCGACCTGATTCTCACCGACCCCGACCTCGCGGTCCTCGCTCGAGGCGTCGTGGAGGGACGCCGGACGCTGGGCAACACGCTGAAATACGTCACGATCACCGCCAGCTCGAACTTCGGCAACGTCGTGACCGTTGTCGTGGCCAGCCTGTTCCTGCCCTTCCTGCCGATGCTTCCGCTGCAGCTGGTGGTGCAGAACCTGCTCTACGACGCCGCCCAGCTCGCGCTGCCGTGGGATCGCGTGGAGCGCGAGTACCTTCGAGCCCCGCGTCGCTGGGACACCCGGGGCCTGGTCCGCTTCATGCTGGTGTTCGGCCCGCTGAGCTCGCTCTTCGATCTGGCGACGTTCGCCGTCCTGTGGTGGGGCTTCGGCGACGGCCATGCGCCAGAGGCCTTCCGGGCGGGCTGGTTCGTGGAGGGACTGATCTCTCAGCTCACCGTGGTGCTCGTCCTGCGGGTGGGCGGCTCGCCGTGGCGCGGCGCGAAACCGGCCCTACCGCTGCTGCTCGCCTCGGGAGCATCGGCCGGGCTCGGCCTGCTGATCGTGTCCTCGCCGCTCGCCGGCCTCCTCGCCCTCCAGGCTCCACCGCCCTGGTATCTGCTGTGGCTCGTCGTCGCCGTCGGCGGCTACGCCGGCCTCGCGCAGATCGTCAAGGTCCGCCTCGGTCGCTTCCAACCCCTCATCGCGCGAAACAGGCGCTCGTTGCGCACCGGAGCGCCCACGCGCGATCGAGCGTCTCGGCGCGCTGGGTGACATCGGCGGTGCCGGGCACCGCTCATCCCGCGTGACCCACCGGGAGCCCGGCGCGACCGAGAAATCCAGGACGTTCGAGCCGGCGACCAGCACGTAGATCGACCTCCGACCCCGGCTCAGTGAGGTCTCGGCGGCGCACCGCCCGCCCTGTCCGGGTGGCGGCGCGCCTTGGCGGTCGTCCTCAGCTTCGCGACGCCTTCTCGGCCCGGCCGTTCACCACGACAGGTCCGAGCCGAAGATGAGCCCACCACGCCGGAGGCGGACGGGCGCTGGACCCCACAACCCCATACCGTCACATGCTCGTGCAACTTTGCGGACCCTCCTGGCCCGCCCGGGGAAGGACGACACATCGCGGCACGCCCCGCTCTGCGGACGTAGCGCCGGACCCCCAAGGTGATCCAGGCCGCCGCTGCGACGTTCGGGCTGCCCTCGGCCACCTGCGCCCTGGAACTGCTGTGCGTACTGGGTGGTGCGGGGAGAGCGACGTAGGGACGCTCGCAGAACAGGTCGGGCAGAGCGTGGCCACCGTCAGCCACCACCTCGGAACGCTCGAGCAGGCCAGCCTGGTCAGTGTCCGTCGGGCGGGCAGACACCAGCTCTACGCCGTCGACGACCCGCATGTGATCGCGATGGTTCGCCTGGCGCCGGCCCACCACGAGAAGCTCCTGCACAACATCTGCACAACGCCGGCGACGCGAGGCCTGAGCCGGCGGCAGTGCCGCCCAGCTCGGCAACCGCGCCCGCGCCCCCAGCTCCTCCCTGTCCCCGATCTTCCCGGTAGGACCCACCGGGCTCGTCGCTGCGATGGTGGCGACCGCCCCGCGCGGGTACAGGCGAGTGACCGTGCGCGAGCCACAGGCGACGTGGCGCCGGGTTCGTCGGGGGCGCTCCGGACCGGTCGGTAGGCGGGGGCCGCAAGCGAATGAGCAAACACGAGCCGACGAGGACGCCGGCGGCCCCGGAGATGAGGTCACCCGGCGGGGGAGCTCATCGCGGTCGGGGTGATCGGCCAGCTTGAGGCGCAGCTCGGCGAGCTGACCGGGACGGGGCGGTCGCGATCGGCACAGCGGGCCGGACCGCCCGGCCACCAGCCCTCGCCACAGGCGTCGACCGGAACGCGGGCACTGCTTGCGCAGAACCGGTCCGGGTGCCCCTGCGGCCGTGGGCGCACGGAGCAAGAACGGGACGGCGTGTGCTGTCGAGATCGACGGGGAAGGTGCCACGAGTCGGGTGCTGCCCGTCCCCGAGGTCCGACCGCCCGACCAGGTCTTTCGGTCGACCAGGCAGCCCGAGTGGACGCGCCACCGGCGCGACCC
>NZ_JBVPVA010000574.1:0-1558 GCF_055612215.1 Actinomycetospora sp.
CGGTCCCGCCGCCCGCACCCGCCCCGACGGGCCCGGTACAGCTCGCGAGCATCGCCGTCTACGACCCGTCGGGTGACCCGGACGACCCCGGCAAGGTCGGCCGGGCGGCGGACAACGACCCGGGCTCGACGTGGTCGACCTCGGAGTACGACGACCAGTTCCCGGCGCTCAAGCCCGGCATCGGGCTCATGACGACGTTCCGGGCGCCCGCCAAGGTCGCCCAGGTCGTCGTCCGCTCGCCGAGCCCGGGGACGACCATCGAGATCCGGGCGGCCGCGGCCCCCGACGTCCCGCTGGCCCAGACCCAGCTCCTGGGCACCGGCACCGTCTCCGGGGACACCACGACGATCCCGCTGCAGCCCATGACCGCCCCGACCGGGAACCTCCTCGTCTGGATCACCGCGCTCGGCCGGTCGGACGGCCAGTACCGCAGCCAGATCGCCGAGGTCACGGTGGTCGGCGCGAGCTGACGCCGGGACGGGTTTCCCCGAACCGCACCCCGGTCGGGTGGCCCGCGTCTAGCGTCCGCTCCCGTGGCCGACCCACGCTCCGACCAGGAGCTCATGGCCGCCCACGTGGCGGGTGAGGAGCGCGCGTTCGACGAGCTCGTCCGGCGCCACTCCGAGCGGCTGTGGGCCTTCGCGATCCGCACCCTCGGGGACTCCCACGAGGCCTCCGACGCCCTCCAGGAGGCCTTCCTGTCGGCCTTCCGCGCCGCGGACCGGTGGCGGGGCGAGGCATCGGTGTCCACCTGGCTGCACCGGATCGTCTACCACGCCTGCCTGGACCGGGTGCGCCGCCGCCGGACCCACCCCGCCGACCCGCTCGACGAGGGCACCGACGTGCCGCTGCCGCGCGACCCGATGGCCGACCGCATGACCGTGCTGGCGGTGGACGAGGCCCTGGACCGGCTGCCGGTCGCGCAGCGCGCGGCGGTGGTGCTCGTGGACATGGAGGGCCTGTCGATCGCCGAGGCGGCGCAGGTCCTGGGCGTGCGGGAGGGCACCGTGAAGAGCCGCGCCGCCCGCGGCCGCTACCGGCTCGCGGTGCTCCTCGGACACCTGCGCCCCGGCGCCGGGAACGACGACGCCGTTCCGGACGTCGAAGCCCTGGGAGGCGGCCTGTCGAGCCCCGCGGGAGGTGAGCGATGACGGAGGAGCCCTCGGACGACGCCGGGCGTCCGGACGGCGACGCCGGCCGGGCGGACGCCGCGGCCCGGCACGGCGACGGGGAACCGCCCCGCGCCGGGGAGGAGGACCTCTTCGCGGCGCTGGACCGCGCGCGGGCCGACCTCGCCGCGGCACCCGTCCCGCCCCTGCCCACGGACTTCGCCGCGCGGATGGCGGCCGGGCTCGCCGCCGAGCGGGCGCGGGGTACGGACGGCACCGGCCCGGGGCCGGCCGTGCCGTCCTTGCCGACCCGCACCGCCGCGCCCTCCCGGCCGCTCGCGCGCCGGCCCGGCACCCGGGTGGACGGACAGGCCGCCGCGGGGCGGCGGGCGCGGCGGCGTCGGGCGCTGGCCTACGGGCTGGTGGCGCTCGCCGCGGCCGCCGGGGTG
>NZ_JBVPVA010000544.1:0-4114 GCF_055612215.1 Actinomycetospora sp.
CAGCGGTCATCACGGTCGGGGGTCGGACGCGCAGCGGGTGTCGCCCAGGGTGCCGCTTGCCGTGGACGGGGCCAGTGGGTCTACCGTGATGGGCGATGTTCCGCGTGCTGCTCCTTCCCAGCCGCGGCGGGGCCTGACCGAGACCGGCTCCCCGCCGCGGGTGACGCGTGCTCGCCGGTCGCCTCCCGCGCCGTCCGGCCCGGGATCCCTGCACCGCCGCACGGAGATCACGAACCCATGAGCATGTCCACGTCGATGCCCGACGGTCCGATCGGCGACATCCGCAACACCGTCGTCCACCCCGACGGCGAGATCCCCGCCGAGCAGCCCTTCTGGAACACCCAGCGGCCCAGCCGCATGCCGGTACACCGCTACAAGCCCTTCGCCGACGTCGTCGAGAAGGTCTCGCTCCCCGACCGCACCTGGCCGGACACGGTCGTCACGAAGGCCCCGCTGTGGGGCGCGGTCGACCTGCGCGACGGCAACCAGGCGCTGATCGACCCGATGTCGCCCGCCCGCAAGCGCCGCATGTTCGACCTGCTCGTCCGCATGGGCTACAAGGAGATCGAGGTCGGCTTCCCGGCCGCCTCGCAGACCGACTTCGACTTCGTCCGCGAGATCATCACCCAGGACGCGGTCCCGGCCGACGTCCGCATCCAGGTCCTGACCCAGGCCCGCCCCGAGCTGATCGTGCGGACGTTCGACTCGCTGGAGGGCGCGCACTCCGCCGTCGTCCACCTCTACAACTCGACGTCGATCCTGCAGCGGCGCGTCGTGTTCCGTTCCGACCGTGACGGGATCACGAAGATCGCGACCGACGCCGCGGCGCTGGTGCGCGCCGAGGCCGAGAAGCGGCCGGGGACGGACTGGCGCTTCCAGTACTCGCCGGAGTCCTACACCGGCACCGAGCTCTCCTACGCCAAGGAGATCGTCGACGCGGTCGGCGACGTGTGGGAGCCCACGCCCGAGAAGCCGATGATCGTCAACCTGCCGGCCACGGTGGAGATGGCGACCCCGAACGTCTACGCGGACTCCATCGAGTGGATGCACCGCAACCTCGCCCGCCGCGACTCGATCATCCTGTCGCTGCACCCGCACAACGACCGGGGCACCGGCGTCGCCGCCGCCGAGCTCGGGGTGCAGGCCGGCGCGGACCGCGTCGAGGGCTGCCTGTTCGGCAACGGCGAGCGCACCGGCAACGTCTGCCTGGTGACCCTGGGCATGAACCTGTTCAGCCAGGGGATCGACCCGCAGATCGACTTCTCCGACATCGACGAGGTCCGGCGCACCGTCGAGTTCTGCAACCAGCTGCCCGTCGGCGAGCGCCACCCCTGGGGCGGGGACCTCGTCTTCACCGCGTTCTCCGGCTCGCACCAGGACGCGATCAACAAGGGCCTCGAGGCGATGCGGACCGAGGCGGCGAACGCCGGGCACGGGATCGACGAGCACCCGTGGGAGGTGCCGTACCTGCCCATCGACCCGAAGGACGTCGGCCGCACGTACGAGGCGGTCATCCGGGTCAACTCGCAGTCGGGCAAGGGCGGCGTCGCCTACCTGATGAAGACCGAGCACCAGATGGAGCTGCCGCGCCGTCTGCAGATCGAGTTCTCGCGCCGGGTCCAGGAGCAGACCGACACCGAGGGCGGGGAGGTCTCGGCGAAGGAGATGTACGACATCTTCGCCGAGGAGTACCTGATGCGGCGCACGCCGCTGGAGCTCGTGCGCTCGCGCGTCTCGACCCACGACGACGGCAAGGCCGAGCTGGAGGCCACGCTGCGCGTCGAGGGTGACGTGCACGAGGTCTCGGGTGTCGGGAACGGGCCGATCGCGGCGTTCGTCGACGCGCTCGCGACGGTGGGCTACGACGTCCGCGTCCTCGACTACGCCGAACACGCGATGTCGGCGGGCGACGACGCGCGGGCCGCGGCCTACGTCGAGGCCGCCGTCGGGGACGTCGAGGTGTGGGGGATCGGCATCGACGGCTCGATCCTCACCGCGTCGCTCAAGGCCGTGGTGTCGGCGGTGAACCGGGCGATGCGCTAGCGCGCATGTGAACGGATTTGGTCGTTCCGGCGACCAGATCCGTTCACATGGCGCCCCGGCGCCCTGCCAGCGCGCGGCCGAGCGTGAGCTCGTCGGCGAACTCGAGGTCACCGCCCATCGGCAGGCCACTGGCCAGCTTGGTCACGGTGAGCCCGGGGAAGTCGCGGAGCAGGCGCACCAGGTAGGTCGCCGTAGCCTCGCCCTCGGTGTTCGGGTCCATCGCGAGGATGACCTCGGCGATCTCGGGCTCCGGCTCGCCGCCCTCGACGGTCGGCGTCCCGCCGATGCGGCGCAGCAGTTCACGCACCCGCAACTGGTCGGGGCCGATGCCGCCCATCGGGTCCAGGGCCCCGCCCAGGACGTGGTAGCGACCCCGGAACTCCCGGGTCCGTTCCACGGCCATCACGTCCTTGGGCTCCTCGACGACGCACACCAGCGTCGCGTCTCGCCGCGCATCCGCGCAGATGCGGCAGCGCTGCTTCTCGCTGACGTTTCCGCACACCTCGCAGAACACGACGCCGGCCTTGACCTTCGCCAGGGCGTCCTGCAGCCGCGTGATGTCGGCCTCCTCGGCGGCGAGGATGTGGAACGCCAGGCGCTGCGCGCTCTTCGGGCCGACCCCGGGGAGCCGGCCGAGCTCGTCGATCAGGTCCTGGACCGGGCCCTCGAACAAGGTCGGCTACGCCCCCAGCTGGGGGCCGCCGAGACCCCCGCCGCCCATGTCCAGCCCGCCGGCGAGCGGGCCCATCTTCTCGGCCTGGAGCTGCGCGGCGTTGTCGGCGGCGTCGGCGAGGGCGCCGAGGACGAGGTCCTGCAGCGTCTCGACGTCACTGGGGTCGACGACCTTCGGGTCGATGGTGATGCCGCGGACCTCGCCCGCGGCGGTCTGGGTGACCGTGACGAGGCCGTTGCCGGCCTGGCCGGTCACCTCGGTCTCCGCGAGTTCGGCCTGGGCGTTCATGAGCTGCTCCTGCATGGCCTGGGCCTGCTGCAGAAGAGCGCCCATGTCGGGCATGTCCGGCTGTCCTGGCTGCACGCCCCCAGGGTAGGGCGTGCGCGGTGCGGGACGACGAGGCCGGGCGATGACGGGGCTTTCCTGTCACTGGTCGTCCGCGACGACGGGGCTTTACTGCCACTGGCCGTCGGCGACGACGGGGCTTTACTGCCACTGGCTGCAAGCGACGACGCTTCGCTTGCACCGACCCCTCCGGCCGACGTCGGGCAGAGTGGCGCCCGTGAGCGACACCGCCGACCTGGTCCACCGCCTGCTCTCCGCCCGCACCTGGCGCGCGTTCGACGTCGGCGCCGACGGCCACGTCCTCGCCGGTGACGACACCTCCGGGTCGGTACAGGTCGTCGAGCTCGGCCCGGACGGCACGCGGCACACCCTGACCGCGCTCCCCGGCACGTGCTCGGGCCGCTACCTCAAGGGGGTCTCGCCCCGCACCGTCGTCGTCTCCCACGACTCCGCCGGCGACGAGCGCGCCCAGCTGTCCCTCCTGCGCCCCGACGAGGTCACCGACGCGCTCGGCGAGGACGACCTCGAACCGCTCGTCCGCGACGCCCGGTACATCCACTCGCTCGCAGAGGTCCTCGAGGGCGGGCGCGTGGTGTACGCGACGAACCGCCGCAACGGCGTCGACTTCGACCTCGTGCTGCGCGAGGTCGCGACGGGCACGGAGACGGTCCTCTACGACGGCGGGGGCATGGTGGGCGGCGCGGCCGTCGCGCCCGACGGATCCCGCGCGCTGATGACCCGCCCCGGCACCCCGGCCATGAGCTCCCAGGTACTGCTGCTCGCCGGCGCCGACACCCGCGAGGTCACCCCGGCCGACGAGCCCGCCCTGTTCGGCGGCCTGCAGTGGCTCCCCGACTCCTCGGCCGCGGTCGTCACCACCAACGCCGGCCGCGACCGCACCGGAATCGCCCGCCTCGACCCGGACACCGGCGCGCTCGACTGGCTCGTCATCGACGACGCCCACGACGTCACCGGCCGCCTCTCCCCCGACGGCACGCACCTGCTCGTCGTCACCGACGACGACGGCGCCTCCCGGCTCGCGATCCACGACGC
>NZ_JBVPVA010000884.1:0-3124 GCF_055612215.1 Actinomycetospora sp.
CTAGGCGCCGCCGCCCGCGTGGACCTGACCGCCAGCAGGGCCCTCGACGGCGCGCGCTAGCCTCGATCCCGATGCCTCGCTCCGTGAAGACCCTGGTCGGCTGGGCCCGGACCGCGCCGAGCCGGGCCACCGTGCTGTCCGGCGACGAGGTCACCGCCGACGACCGGCTCGCCGAGGCGATCACCTCGGCGGGTGCGCGCGGCGTGATCGCCCGCGGCCTGGGGCGCTCCTACGGCGACCCCGCGCAGAACGCCGGTGGGCTCGTCGTCGACATGACCGCGCGCGACCGCGTCCACGCGATCGACGCGGAGACCGGCCTGGTCGACCTCGACGCGGGCGTGTCCCTCGACCGGCTGATGCGCGTCGCGCTGCCGTTCGGGCTGTGGGTGCCGGTGCTGCCCGGCACGCGCCAGGTCACCATCGGCGGGGCGATCGCGAACGACATCCACGGCAAGAACCACCACACGGCGGGCAGCTTCGGCGACCACGTCGTGTCGATGGACCTGCTCACCGGCACCGGAGAGGTCCGGCGCCTCGAGCCCGACGGTCCGGAGTCCGACCTGTTCTGGGCGACCGTCGGCGGCATCGGCCTGACCGGGATCATCCTGCGGGCGACGATCCGCATGACGAAGACCGAGACGGCCTACTTCGTCGCCGACACCGAGCGCACCGCGAACCTCGACGAGACGATCGAGCGGTTCTCCGACGGCTCCGACGAGGCCTACGACTACTCCTCGGCGTGGTTCGACTCCATCTCCACGGGCTCCAAGCTCGGCCGGGCGGCCCTGGGCCGCGGCTCGCTGGCCCGGCTCGACGAGCTGCCCGAGAAGCTCCGTCGCGACCCGCTGAAGTTCGACGCCCCGACACTGCTGGACCTGCCCGACGTCTTCCCCAACGGGCTGGCCAACAAGCTGACGTTCTCCGCGATCGGTGAGCTCTACTACCGCAAGACGAAGAACAAGCGCGGCCAGATCCAGAACCTCACGGCCTTCTACCACCCGCTGGACCTCTTCGGGGACTGGAACCGGGCCTACGGGTCGAAGGGCTTCCTGCAGTACCAGTTCATCGTCCCGCTGGCCGCCGAGGCCGAGTTCCGGTCGATCATCGCCGACATCGCCGCCTCCGGGCACGTCTCGTTCCTCAACGTCTTCAAGAAGTTCGGCGACGGGAACCGCGCGCCGCTGTCGTTCCCGATGCCGGGCTGGAACATCTGCGTCGACTTCCCGATCGTCGACGGCCTCGGGGCGTTCTGCCGGGGTCTCGACGAGCGCGTGCTCGCCATGGGCGGGCGCCTCTACACCGCGAAGGACTCGCGGACCGACCCCGAGACGTTCGCGGCGATGTACCCGCGGGTCGACGAGTGGCGCAAGGTCCGCGACGCCGTGGACCCCGACGGCGTGTTCGCCTCCGACATGTCACGCCGGCTCGCGTTGACGTCCTGAGCTGCGGGTCCCTGCTGTAGCTGACACCGACTGACAGGAACTTTCCATGATCGACGCCGTCGGCCACCCGTCGTCCCTGCTCCTGCTCGGGGGCACCTCCGAGATCGGCCTGGCGATCGCCGAGCGCTGCCTCGCGGGCGGGCCGGTCCGCATCGTGCTCGCGGGCCGCCAGTCGACGCGCCTCGCCGACGCGGCGGCCCGGCTCGCGCGGGCGGGCGGGCACGTCGAGACCCTCGAGTTCGACGCGAAGGACGCCGCGGTGCACACCGAGGCCGTCCGCAAGGCCTTCGCCGGCGGGGACATCGACGTGGCCGTGGTCGCGTTCGGCCTGCTCGGCGACCAGGAGACCGCGTGGCAGGACATCGACGTCGCGGTCGAGCTCGCCGAGGTGAACTACGTGGCCGCGGTGTCGGTGGGCGTGGCGCTCGCGACCGAGTTCCGCCGTCAGGGCCACGGCCGCATCCTGGCGCTCTCCAGCGTGGCCGGGGAGCGGGCGCGTCGCTCGAACTTCGTCTACGGCTCGACGAAGGCCGGGATGGACGCCTTCTACACCGGGCTCACCGAGGCGCTGCGGCCCGACGGGATCGGCGTGACGATCGTCCGGCCCGGCTTCGTGCACACGAAGATGACGAAGGGCATGGACGCCGCGCCGCTCTCGACGACGCCGGAGAAGGTCGCCGAGATCGCCGTGGACGCGGTGACCAAGGGCCGCGAGCTGGTGTGGGCCCCGGCCCCGCTGCGCGCCGTCATGACCGTGCTGCGCCACATCCCGCGGCCGATCTTCCGTCGCCTGCCGGTGTAGGACGGGCCGGCCTCACGGCTCGGACCGCAGCCGCGCCCCCGAGGGGCACACCACGCACGCTCAGCCGCGCGCCGGGCTGCCTGACGTGCCCCTGATCGTGAGCAGGCGAACGGCCCCTCCGCCGAGGGGCACACCACGCATGTTCGGCCGCCCGCCGACCCGCCTGACGTGCCCCTGATCATGGGCGGGCGAACGTCCCCTCCGCCGAGGGGCACACCACGCACGCTCGACCGCCCGCCAGGCTGCCTGACGTGCCCTTGATCATGGGCGGGCGAACGTCCCCTCCGCCGAGGGGCACACCACGCATGTTCGGCCGCCCGCCGGGCTGCCTGACGTGCCCCTGACCATGGAAGGCCGGGGAGGCCAGCGCGCCCGGGCGCCCATGGGCCCCACCGACGAGTGCTCAGGACGAGCGCGGGGCGAACCGGCGGCGGGCCGGCTCCTCGATCCACCGGTACGCGTAGTGCGCCACCACGACGGACCCGACGAGCACGTGGGGCACGGCCAGCGCTGCGAGCGAGCTGTTCGGGGCCAGCGCCGGGAACCGCGTCATCGCCACCACGGTGATCTCGATGAGCGGGAAGTGCACGAGGTAGATCGCGTAGGAGATGCGCCCGCCGTGCTGGAGCCGGGGGTGCGAGAGGAACCGGACGACGCCGCCGCGGGACAGGCACAGCGCGCCGAGGAGCAGCGGGAACATCGGCACCGCGAACCAGAGCCGGTCGGCCGCGGGGATGGCCGCCGAGGCCGGGGCGGACGCCGCCCAGTAGGCCACCAGCGCGGTCTCGGCCACGACGCCCAGCACGATCCGCTGCGCCCACAGCTCGACCCGCGGGGTCCGCTCGATCCGCGCCACGACCAGCCACGACAGCATCCCGGC
>NZ_JBVPVA010000911.1:0-1582 GCF_055612215.1 Actinomycetospora sp.
TCGCCCACCAGTTCGTCGAACGGCGCGACGTCCCCGACCTCGATGCCGTCGTCCCGCTCCGGGGCCGGCGCGGGCAGCACGGGAACGATCGTGTCCCCCCGGGCGCCGGGGGCGACGGCGAGGACGACCGGACCCGCCGCCCCGTCGAAGACGAGCTCGACCATGCCCTGCGCGGGGTCGACGTAGGGTGCGACGCCGGCCGGCACGCGGCCGGCGAGCTCCAGGCGGTGGCGGCGGACCTCGACGAGCTCACGGTCGAGGACCAGGGGGAGGGCGGCCAGCGGGTCGGGCCGGGAGGCCCCGGTGGCGTCCTCGACGGACGAGGAGGCCGCCGTGTGATCGGTGGCGCTCCCCGGTGCCGGCGCGGAGCCGCGTGCCGGCTCGAGGCCGACCCACTGTGCGCGGACGGAAGCTGCGGTCATGGCGCCATCATGGATCCGGGGTCCGACAGTCACCGGCATTGACGCGACACGCCACGCGCGGACTCGCCGAGACGTCGTAGTCGGACCACGAACGGCCACTCGTTCGGTGGACACGCATGGTGAGTGAGATGTGCGGTCGGTGACGCACGACGAGTGACGGATCGGACACCGCCTCCGGGCCGGTTCCGTCGTTCGAGTAGTTTCGATCACGTTCGTCGTGGGCAACACGGCGTCCCCCGCCGGGTCCCCGGGGCGTGCGTAGGGTCGAGGACGTGACCGCGCAGGCCGCCCCCGGAACCACCCCCGCCGGACCGACCACCTCTTCGGGTACGACCGGACCCGCCGACACGGTCGAGGTCGCGGCCGCCACCCCGGAGCGCGAGCAGCCGTACGCGGCGCTCGGCCTGCGCGACGAGGAGTACGCGCGGATCCGGGAGATCCTCGGCCGCCGGCCGACCGACGCCGAGCTCGCCATGTACTCGGTGATGTGGTCCGAGCACTGCTCCTACAAGTCGAGCAAGGTGCACCTGCGCCGCTTCGGCGAGACGACGACGGACGAGATGCGCCGCCACCTGCTCGCGGGCATCGGCGAGAACGCCGGCGTGGTGGACGTCGGCGACGGCTGGGCGGTCACCTTCAAGATCGAGTCCCACAACCACCCGTCGTACGTCGAGCCGCACCAGGGCGCCGCCACCGGCGTCGGCGGCATCGTCCGGGACATCATGGCGATGGGCGCCCGCCCGGTCGCGGTCATGGACGGGCTGCGCGTCGGCCCGCTCGACGCGCCCGACACCGCCCGCGTGCTGCCCGGCGTCGTGTCCGGCGTCGGCTTCTACGGGAACTGCCTCGGCCTGCCCAACCTCGGCGGCGAGGTCGTCTTCGACCCCACCTACTCCGGGAACCCGCTGGTCAACGCCCTGTGCGTCGGGGTGCTGCGCGTCGAGGACCTGCACCTGGCCTTCGCCTCCGGCGTCGGCAACAAGATCGTGCTGTTCGGGGCGCGGACCGGCCTCGACGGAATCGGCGGGGTGTCGGTGCTCGCCTCCGAGACCTTCACCGGCTCCGCCGGCGGCGGCGGCCACAAGAAGCTCCCGAGCGTCCAGGTCGGCGACCCGTTCGCCGAGAAGGTCCTCATCGAGTGCTGCCTCGAGCTCTACCGC
>NZ_JBVPVA010001035.1:0-12497 GCF_055612215.1 Actinomycetospora sp.
GAGTAGTCCGGACCGGCGAGGTGATCAGGGGGGCCGACGCTCCGGGGGTCCTGCACGCCGGGACCCGGCGCCGCGAGGACGGGGCGGTGGTCTCCGCGGGTGGGCGGGTCCTCTCGGTGGTCGGCACCGGGGCGACGCTCGCCGAGGCGCGCGACGACGCCTACACCCGCCTGGGCGCGGTGCACCTGCCCGGCGCCCACGCCCGCACGGACATCGCACGGGCCGCGGCGGAGGGGCGGATCGCGGTCCGGGGGTGAGCGACGTCCCGGCGCGCGTTCTGCGCCGCGGAACCCGCTCCGTCGGACACGGTCGTCGCGGAGCCCGTCGCCCGCCCCGGACTTGCCCCGAACGGCCCCCGGACGGCCCGGCGCCGACCTAGGCTCGCCGGCATGCCCGACCTCGTGTACGGCTCCGCGGCTATCGAGCAGGCCCGCGTCGCCGCCGCCGCGCAGGCGCGCCGCATCCCGGCGCTCGCCGACCTGCTCGGCGCGGGCCCGGACGACCTCGGACTCGGTGGGCTCGCCGCGGGCGGGGCGCTCGCCGGCGCGCTGGCCGACCTGCGCGCGGCACTGGAGGGCGAACTGACCGCGGGCGGCGCGCGGATGGACGAGGTCGACCGGGCACTGGACGCCACGCTGCGCTCGATGCAGGACGCCGACGCCACCGGGGCGGACGGTGTGCGGGCCGTGGCGCGCGGGTCGAGCGGGTTCTCCGGTGGGGCCTCGACGTCGGGACCGGGCGCCCTCGCCTGGCGGTGATCCGTCCGTGGCGGGGTGGGGGTACGACGTCGTGGGCGCGCTCGAGACGACCCCGGGCACGGAGGAGCTGCTCGTCGTCGCCCGGCGGGTGGAGGGGATCGACGCCGCGGCCCTGACGGGTCTCGGCCGCCGGCTCGCGGCCCTGGCCGACGGCGTGGACGACTCGATGCGGGCGGTCGCGGACGGCGGCGGCGAGGTCGCGCAGGCCTGGCAGGGGCCCGGCGCCGACGCGTTCGCCCGCTACGCCGCCGACTTCACCCGCGCCGGCGGCGCGGCCGGGGACGCCGCCCGCGCCGCGCAGCGCGAGCTCGCGGACCTGGGGCGGACGCTGCAGTCGTTGCGCGACGAGGTCGCGGGCCACGTCTCCGACGCCCTCGACGCCGCGTACACCCGGGCGGCCACTCCCGGGTCACCGACCCCCGACGAGGTCCGGGCGGCGATCGCCACGCCGACGGCCAGGGCGCAGGATGCACTGGACCGCGTCGAGTCCGAGGTCGCCGGGGCGGCGCGGCGGCTGCGGGCCCTGACCGGGGAGATGACCGGGTGGTCGCGGCTGCGCTCGCCGGACTCCGGGGTGTCGGGCGGGGCCGGCGCGTCCTCGCGGTGGGCGGACCGGCAGCGGGCGACGGTCGGGGCCGACGAGCCGGTCCGGTCGGCCCGGATCACCGGCTCCGGCGACGGCGAGGGCGACGGCGGGTCGGGCGGGGACACCGGCGGCTCCGGACACGGGTCCGGCGACGGCCCGGACACGGGCGGCGGGACCCCGAGCGAGGACGGCGGCTCGACCGGCGAGGACGGCGGCTCGACCGGCGACGGCGCGGACCAGGGTGCGGGGAGCTCGCCGTCGGGACCCGGCGGCGGCCCGCCCGGGAAGGTCGGCGACTGGATCCGGCAGGCGACGGCGATCCTCGCCCAGCACGGCGTGCCCACCGACAAGATGAACCCCGACGACATCGCGACGATCATCGACCACGAATCGGGCGGGGACCCGGACGCGTCCAACGGGTGGGACTCCAACGCCGCGAAGGGCACGCCGTCGGAGGGCCTCATGCAGACGATCGGGCCGACGTTCGACGCGAACAAGCTGCCCGGCCACGGCGACATCCACGACCCGGTCGACAACATCATCGCCGGGGTCCGGTACGCCATCAGGCGCTACGGCTCGGTGTCGAACGTCCCCGGCGTGGAGGCCCTGGCCCGCGGCCACCACTACGTCGGGTACTGAGCACGGAGATCCGGAGTTCGTGAGCGTGTCGCGGCGCTCCTCGGGCGTGTCGCTCCCCGACCCGTGATCATGCTCGCGGCGAGGGCGAGCGGCGCGGACCGCCGAGCTCGTTGTGCCAGGGTGGAGCGCGTGACGACCGCGCGGCCCGAGTCCGGATCCCCGTCGCTCCGCTCGCCGCTGACGAGGACACCCGCCCGTCGCGCCCAGGTGCCCCCGTTCCACGTCATGGACGTGTGGGCGGCGGCCGCCGAGCGGCAGCGCACCCACGGGGACCTGGTCAACCTCTCGGCGGGTCAGCCGTCCACCCCGGCGCCGGTCGACGTCCGCCGTGCCGCCGCCACCGCCCTCGACGAGCAGATCCTCGGCTACTCGGGCTCGCTCGGCGTCCCGGAGCTGCGCGCGGCGATCGCCGGGCACCACCGCCGTCGCTACGGCGACGACACGGTGACCGCCGACGACGTCGTCGTCACCACCGGCGGCTCGGGGGGCTTCCTGCTGAGCTTCCTCGCCGCCTTCGACGCGGGCGACACCGTCGTCCTCGCCCGCCCCGGCTACCCCTGCTACCGGAACATCCTCACGAGCCTGGGCTGCCATGTCGTCGAGCTGCCGACCGGCCCCGAGACCCGGTTCCAGCCGACCGTCGCGATGCTCGAGGAGCTCCACGAGGCCCCCGCCGGGCTGATCGTCGCGAGTCCGGCGAACCCCACCGGCACCGTCATCGACCCCGACGAGCTGGCGGCGCTGGCGCGGTGGTGCGACGAGCACGGCACGCAGCTGATCAGCGACGAGATCTACCACGGCATCGAGTACGACCCGGGCCGGTCGAGCCCGGCCTCGGAGACGGCGTGGAACACCAGCCACGAGGCCGTCGTCGTCACCTCGTTCTCCAAGTACTGGTCGATGACGGGGTGGCGCCTGGGCTGGCTGCTCGTGCCCGGGCGGCTGCGCCGGGCCGTCGACGTGATCTCCGGGAACTTCACCGTCTGCGCGCCGGTGCCGGCCCAGATGGCAGCGCTCGCGGCGTTCACCGACGCCGCCTACGCCGAGGCCGACGCCCACGTCGAGCGCTACGCGGTCAACCGCGCGCTGCTGCTCGAGGGGCTCCCGCAGATCGGGCTGACCCGCCTCGCCCCGGCCGACGGGGCGTTCTACGTCTACGCCGACGTCTCCCACCACACCGACGACACCCTGGCGTTCGGGCAGCGGCTGCTGCGCGAGACCGGGGTGGCCGTGGCGCCCGGGATCGACTTCGACCCGATCGACGGCCACACCTGGATCCGGCTCTCGTTCGCCGGCGCCACCGACGACGTCCGGGAGGCCCTCGTCCGTCTCGGGCGCTGGCTCCCCGGTGCCTGACGGCACCTGAGCCCTCACGCCGGGACCGGCAGCTCCGCCGCGCGCTCCAGCACCGCCTCGACGTCGGCGCGCGAGACGTCCCGGTGGGTCACGAACCGGACCCCGGGACCGAAGGGCACCGCCCGCACCCCGACGTCGGCGAGCCCCGCGACGACGGTGGCCGCGTCGGTCGTCGGGACCAGCACGATGTTGGTGTCCGGCGTCGACACCGGCCAGCCGCGGGCCCGCAGCCCGTCGGCGAGCAGCCGGGCGTGCTCGTGGTCGGCGGCGAGGTCGGCGATCCCGTCCAGGGCCACGAGGCCCGCCGCACCGACCACCCCGCCCTGCCGGATGCCGCCGCCGAGCATCTTGCGCAGTCGCCACGCCCGCGCGACGAAGGTCGCCGACCCGGCGACCAGCGAGCCCATCGGCGCCCCCAGCCCCTTCGAGAGGCACACGCTGACGGTGTCGACGCCCTCGACGAGCTCCGCCGGCGCGACCCCGAGCGCGACCGCCGCGTGCCAGATCCGTGCGCCGTCGAGGTGCACGGCGAGCCCGGCGTCGTGGGCTGCCGCCACCAGCGCCCGGTGCTCGGCGACCGGGGTCACGGCGCCGCCCGCCGAGTTGTGGGTGTTCTCCAGGCACAGCAGCCGGGTCCGCAGCCCGAAGTACGGGCCCGCCGTCCCGGCCGCGGCAACCACCCCGTCCGGCGTCGGACGACCGGGTCCCGCGCCGTGCGGCAGCGGCGCGGGCAGGCCCCCGGCGAGCCAGGCCGACGTCCCGAGCTCGGCCTCCAGCACGTGGGCGCCGGCCGGTGCGAGGAAGCGGTCCCCCCGCTCGAGGTGGTCCATCAGCGCGATCGCGTTCGCCATGCAGCCGGTCGGGGTCCACAGGGCCGCCTCGACGCCGAGCAGGTCGGCGACGCGGCGCGCCAGCGCGTCGAGCGTGGGGTCGCCGTCGAGGACGTCGTCGCCGACGTCGGCGGTGGCCATGGCCTCCCGCATCGCGGCCGAGGGTCGGGTGACGGTGTCGGAGCGCAGGTCAACGGGGGTCACGGCGCTCCATCCTCACCCGTATCCTCGGGACACGTGATCCCCAACGTCCTCGCCGCGCGCTACGCCTCGCCCGCCCTGCGCGACCTGTGGTCGCCCGAGCGCAAGGTCGTCGCCGAGCGGGAGCTGTGGCTGGCGGTGCTCGCCGCCCAGGCCGACCTGGGGATCGACGTCCCGGACGGGGTCCTCGAGGACTACCGCCGCGTGCTGGACACCGTCGACCTCGACTCGATCGCCGCCCGCGAGCGCCGCACCCGCCACGACGTGAAGGCGCGCATCGAGGAGTTCGACGACCTCGCGGGCCACCAGCACGTGCACAAGGGCATGACGAGCCGGGACCTCACCGAGAACGTCGAGCAGCTCCAGATCCGGGACTCGCTGCGCCTCGTCGCGGACAAGACGGTGGCGGTGCTCGCGCGGTTGTCCCGCCTCGCCGTCGAGCACTCCGAGCTCGTCATGGCGGGCCGCTCCCACAACGTCGCCGCGCAGGCCACCACGCTGGGCAAGCGGTTCGCGTCGGCCGCCGACGAGACCCTGGTCGCGTACCGCCGCCTCACCGAGCTGATCGAGCGCTACCCGCTGCGCGGCGTCAAGGGCCCGGTCGGCACCGCCCAGGACATGCTCGGGCTGCTCGACGGCGACGCGGGCAAGCTCGCCGACCTCGAGCACCGGGTGGCGGCGCACCTCGGGTTCTCCGAGGTGCTCACCAGCGTCGGGCAGGTCTACCCCCGGTCGCTCGACCACGACGTGCTCTCAGCCCTGGTGCAGCTCGCCGCCGGGCCCGGCAGCCTCGCCACCACCATCCGGCTCATGGCCGGCCAGGAGCTCGTCACCGAGGGGTTCCAGGCGGGGCAGGTCGGCTCGTCGGCGATGCCGCACAAGATGAACACCCGGTCCTGCGAGCGGGTCAACGGCCTCGCCGTCGTGCTGCGCGGCAACGCCGCCATGGTCGCCGAGCTGGCGGGGAACCAGTGGAACGAGGGCGACGTCTCCGACTCCGTCGTGCGCCGGGTCGCGCTGCCCGACGCGTTCTTCGCGATCGACGGACTGCTCGAGACGTTCCTGACGGTGCTCGACGAGTTCGGCGCCTACCCCGCGGTGATCGCCCGCGAGCTCGACCGCTACCTGCCCTTCCTCGCGACGACGGCCGTGCTCATGGCCGCCGTGCGGGCGGGGGTCGGACGCGAGACCGCCCACGAGATCGTCGCCGAGCACGCCCGCGCCGTGGCCCTGGACATGCGGGAGAAGGGGATCGAGGGCAACGACCTGTTGGCCCGGCTCGCCGCCGACTCCCGCCTCGGCGTCACCGAGGGCGACCTCGCCACCGCCGTCGCCGACCCCTCGGCCTTCGTCGGCGCCGCCGGCGCCCAGGTGGCGGAGGTCGCGCGGCGGGTCGCCGAGATCGTCGCGACCCGCCCGGAGGCGGCGGCCTACGCCCCGGCCCCGATCCTCTAGCCTCGCCGCCCGTGGCTGTGCTCGCGGACTACCCGCACCTGGCGTCCGGGAAGGTCCGCGACCTCTACGAGGTCGACGACGAGACGCTGCTGCTGGTCGCCTCCGACCGGATCTCGGCCTTCGACCACGTCCTGGACACCCCGATCCCGGACAAGGGCCGCGTCCTCACCGCGCTGTCGGTGTTCTGGTTCGGCCTGCTGGGCAGTCGGCCCGGGACCTCGAGCAGCGACCGGGGCGCGCCCCCGCTCGCCCACCACCTCGTCGCCGCCCGCGACGAGCGCATCCCCGACGAGGTCCGCGGGCGCGCCCTGCTCGTGCGTCGCCTGGAGATGATCCCGGTGGAGTGCGTGGCGCGGGGCTACCTGGCCGGCTCCGGCGTCGTGGACTACCGCCGCGACGGCGCCGTCTGCGGCGTCCCGCTGCCCGACGGGCTCACCGAGGCGAGCATGCTGCCCGAGCCGATCTTCACCCCGGCGACGAAGGCCGAGCTCGGCGAGCACGACGAGAACGTCACCTTCGAGGCAGTGGCCGAGCAGGTCGGGAGCGACCTGGCCGGGGCGCTGCGGGACCTCACGCTCTCGATCTACGCGCGCGGCGCGGCCTACGCGGCCTCCCGGGGCATCATCCTCGCCGACACGAAGCTCGAGTTCGGCCTCGACCGCACCGGCGCCCTCGTGCTCGGCGACGAGGTCCTCACCCCGGACTCGTCGCGGTTCTGGCCCGCGGACGGCTACGAGCCCGGACGGCCGCAGCCCTCGTTCGACAAGCAGTACGTCCGCGACTGGCTGACCTCGCCCGAGTCCGGCTGGGACCGCCACGGCGACGCCCCGCCGCCCCCGTTGCCGGAGTCCGTCGTGGAGGCGACGCGGGCCCGCTACGTGGAGGCCTACACCCGGCTGACCGGGCAGGGCTGGCCGCCGGCGCTGTGAGGTGAATTCCGGGCCTGTCGCCCTGCTGTTCACGTGGCCGTCCACCGGTCCTCACATCGGTGGGGCCTGATGGGACCGTGCGTCTCCTCGTCTCGCTCTCCGGGCTCGGTCCCGGTGCTCCCCTCGCCGCCGCGGTCGACTGCTGCGACGCCCTCGACGCGCGCCGGGTGCCGCTGACCCTGCTCGTCGGGCCGCGCCCGCACCCCGAGGTGGCCGCCTTCGCCGTCGCCCGGCGCCGGGCCGGCGACGCGGTGCTGTTGCGCGGCTTCCGGTCGGTCCACGACGACGCCCGCCCATACCGGCGGCTCCCCGTGCTGGAGGCCCGGCTGCGCCTCGCCGGGGCGACGCGCTCGGCCGAGGCACTCGGCCTCGAGCCCGACGGGTTCGCGGCACCGGGCTGGTCGGTCTCCGACGGCACCCGGCGCGCCCTCACCGAGGCCGGCCTCGGGGTGCTGCTCGACGACACCGGGCTCCACCGGCTCGGTGCCGGCGGGGTCCCGACGGCGGGCGTGGCCGGCCCGGTCGTGCGTCCCGGGGACCCGGCGCCGACGTGGTTCGGACTGGCCCGTGCGCGCCGCCGGGCCGGCGAGCCCGCGCTGCGCCACCTCACCGTCGACGTCGGCGCGGGCGTCGAGGCGCTGGTCGCGGCGGTCGACCTCGCCCTCGCGGACGGGGCCGTGCCCGCCGTCCCGGCCACGCTCGTCGGGCCCGCCCAGCGGCCGCGCCCACGCGCCGGCGGCGCGGTCGACCCGGAGCTGTGGTCGACGACCGCGTAAGTACCTACGGCCACCTATCCCACGGGGGCGGCGACCAGTCCGAGCTGCGTCAACAGCTCGAGCTGGTCGAAGTAGAGGGCGAAGTCGGTCATACGGTCCCCGGCGAACCCGCAGACGTTGACGAAGGGGATGCTGACCCGTCGGCCGGTCGGGGCCACGTCACCGCTGGGCGCGCGCAGGGTGTCGGTGTGGGTGCCCTCGAACACGGCCTCGAGGACGCCGCCGGCGTCACCACCGACGATGCGGACGAGACGACACTGGTTGTCGGGGAACGCGTCCTGCCACAGCCGGTAGAACATCGTCACCATCTCCGGCCCCGAACCGCGCACTCCGCCCGGCCCCACCAGCGTCGCCTCCTCGGTGAACATGGCCGACCAGCCTGCCTCGTCCTTCGCGTTCCAGGTCTCCAGGACCTGCTCGGTGAGCTCGCGTGTGTCCACGTCGCTTCTCCTCGTCTCCTCGTCGGCGACCCCGGTCCCGATGACCGACGCCGCAGACCGGCGAGTGTCGGAGCGGCGCGTCACCGTGGGGTGGAGCGTCCGCAGAGGTTCGGTCCCGGGCGTGGGCCGCCCGCCACCCGTCGGAGCTGGTCGGGCGCGTTCCGCGTTCGTGAGCACCCGGGGTGGTGACGTGGGGACTCTCCGCTCGCGAGGCGGGGCCGACTCCGCCCGTGTTCCACTCCGTCCATGACGCTGCAGATGGACCCCGAGGTGGCCCTCGCGATGGCCCCGATCGCCGAGGCGGCGGCCGGGCAGACCCCGCCCCCGGCCGGTGACTGGCAGACCCGCCGGGCCGCGGTGGACGACCTGATCGCCGGCGCGACGGCCGCGTGGACCCCGCCCGCCGACGTGACCGTCACCGAGCACACGGCCCGCGCGGAGGACGGCGCGAGCATCGGGATGCGGCTCTACCGACGCGACGGTGACCAGCCGGGGTCGCTCGCGGTCTACGTCCACGGCGGCGGCATGTTCCTGTGCTCGATCGACACCCACGACCCGGTCTGCCGCGTCTACACCCACCTCTCGGGCGTCCCGCTGCTCTCGGTCGACTTCCGCTTCGCGCCCGAGCACCCGTACCCGACGTCGGTCGAGGACGTGTACGCCGCGCTGCGCTGGGCGGCGGACCACGCCGCCGAGCTGGGCGTCGACCCCGCGCGCCTCGCGATCATGGGCGACAGCGCGGGCGGCGGGATGGCGGCCGCCGTCGCACTCATGGCCCGCGACCGGGGCGGGCCCGCGCTCGCGTCGCAGATCCTCGTCTATCCCATGCTCGACGACCGCACGACGACGCCCGACCCCCGGATCGAGCCGTTCGCCATGTGGTCGACCGACGACAACATCACCGGCTGGGGCTGCCTGCTCGGCGACACGGCGGGCGGGCCCGACGTGCCGCCCTACGCCGCGCCGTCGCGGGCCACCGACCTCTCCGGCCTGCCCCCGGCGTTCATCGACGTCGGCCAGCTCGACATCTTCCGCAACGAGGACGTGGACTACGCGTCCCGGCTGGCCCAGGCCGGGGTGGGCGTGGAGCTGCAGCTCTACCCCGGGGTGCCGCACGCGTTCGAGGTGTTCGCCCCGGACGCGGCGGTCAGCCGCCGGGCGATGGCCGCGCGGGTGCGGGCGCTGCAGTCCTACTGAAGCGGCGTGCTCACCCCGCGCCCCAGGACCCGCACGTCCGTGCCCTCCGGGGAGAGCGAGTCGAACAGGCCGTAGTGCAGGTCGGGGTTCGCGAGCACGGCCTCGTGGATCGGGACCGCGATCGGCGGCGCCACGGCCCGCAGGTAGTCGACCGCCTCGGAGACCTTGAGCCACGGCGCCCCGGTGGGCAGCAGGAGCACGTCGACGCCGGCCGGGGCCGGGACGTAGGCGTCCCCGGGGTGCATGACCGTGCCGCCCTCGGCCCGCAGGACGTAGCCGTTGTTGGCGATGACCGGGATGTCGGGGTGGATCACCGCGTGCTCGCCGGCCGCGGTCCCCACGACCTCCACCCGGGTGCCCCCGACGGTGAACTCCTCGCCGGGCTCGCGGCGCGTGTGCGCGATCCCGCGCCCGCGGAGCACGTCCGCGGTCCCGGGATCGACGACGAGCTCCGCGCGGGGGTTCTGCTCGAGCAACGCCGGCAGGCGCTCGACGTCGAGGTGGTCGAAGTGCTGGTGCGTGACGAGGATCGCGTCGAGCCCCTCGAGGGTCTGCCAGCCCTCGGAGAAGGCTCCGGGGTCGAGCAGGACGCGGGCCGCGCCGGTGTCGACCACGACGCAGGCGTGCCCGAGGTGCACGAGTTCGGTGGCGCTCATGGCCCGGGCTCTTCCCCGTCGGGCGCCCCGGCGAACCCGGTACCGTGGTCGCCGTGGCCCGCGTGATCGTCGACGTCCTGCCGAAGGCCGAGATCCTCGACCCCCAGGGCCAGGCGGTGGCCCGCGCGATGGGGCGGCTGGGGGTGACCGGTGTGGCCGACGTCCGCCAGGGCAAACACTTCGTCCTCGAGGTCGACGACGCGGTGTCCGACGCCGAGCTCGAGCGCATCGCGGGCACGCTGCTCGCCAACCCGGTGATGGAGGAGTGGGTGGTCCGCCGCGCGACCGACGTGGCTGCGGGCGACGCCGACGGGGTGCAGGCGTGAGCGCCCGCGTCGGGGTCATCACCTTCCCCGGGACCCTCGACGACGTCGACGCGGCCCGGGCGGTGCGCCGCGCGGGGGGTGAGGCGGTGTCCCTGTGGCACCGCGACACCGACCTGCAGGGCGTGGACGCGGTCGTCGTGCCAGGTGGGTTCTCCTACGGCGACTACCTGCGCGCGGGCGCGATCGCCGCGCGCTCCCCGGTGATGGGCCCCGTCGTGGAGGCGGCCCACCGGGGCCTGCCGGTCCTCGGCATCTGCAACGGCTTCCAGATCCTCTGCGAGGCGGGGCTCCTCCCCGGAGCGCTGGTGCGCAACTCCGGGCTGCGCTTCATCTGCCGGGAGACCCGGCTGCGCGTGGAGAACGCCTCGACGGCCTGGACCACCGACCTCGCGGCGGGCGCGGAGATCACCGTGCCGCTCAAGTCGGGCGAGGGCCGCTTCGTGGCCGACGACGAGACGCTCGCGCGCCTCGAGGGCGAGGGACGGGTGGTGTTCCGCTACGCCGAGCCCGCCCCCAACGGCGCGCTGCACGACGTGGCGGGGGTCTGCTCCGCCGACGGGCGCGTGGTCGGGCTCATGCCGCACCCCGAGCACGCGATCGACGCCCTGACCGGGCCGAGCACCGACGGGCTGGCGCTCTTCACGTCGGTGCTGGCCCGGATCACGGCAGCAGCGTGACGCGCAGCTCCCACAGGTCGGCGTAGAGCATCAGCATCCGTCCGCCGAGGTGCAGGACCAGGCCCCGCATCTCGTCGGGCCGCTCGACGTGACCGACCACGCGGTCGACGTCCTCGAGCGTGTCGCCCACCAGCTCGTCGAACGGCGCGACGTCCCCGACCTCCAGGCCGTCGTCCCGCTCCGGGGCGGGCGCGGGCAGCACCGGGACGATCGTGTCCCCGCGGGCGCCGGGCGCGACGGCGAGGACGACCGGGCCGGCCACCCCGTCGAACACGAGCTCGAGCATGCCCTGCGAGGGGTCGACGTACGGGGCGACGCCGGCGGGCACGCGGCCCGCGAGCTCGAGGCGGTGACGGCGGACCTCGACGAGTTCACGGTCGAGGACGAGGGGGAGGGCGGCCAGCGGGTCGGGCCGTGAGGGCCCGGCGGCGTCCTCGACGGACGAGGAGGCCGCCGTGTGTGCGGTGGCGCTCCCCGGTGCCGGCGCGGAGCCGCGAACCGGGTCGAGGCCGGCCCACTGTGCGCGGACGGAGGCTGCGGTCATCGCGCCATCATGGATGCGGGGTCCGACAGTCACCGGGATCGACACGACACGCCACGCGCGGACTCGCCGAGACGTCATAGTCGGACCACGAACGGCCACCCGATCGAGGGACACGCGTGGTGAGTGAGATGTGCGGTCGGTGACGTACGACGAGTGACGGATCGGACACCGCTCGGGCGACCTCTCCCTCGTCCGGGGAGTTTCGCGCACGTTCGTCGTGGGCATGATCACGAGCCCCACGTGGTCCCCCGCCCGTGCGTAGGGTCGAGGACGTGACCGCGCAGGCCGCCACGAGCACGGCGGAACCCACCGACACCGTCGAGACCGCCGCCGCGACCCCGGACCGCGAGCAGCCCTACGCCGCGCTCGGCCTGCGCGACGAGGAGTACGCCCGGATCCGCGAGATCCTCGGGCGCCGCCCGACCGACGCCGAGCTCGCCATGTACTCGGTGATGTGGTCCGAGCACTGCTCCTACAAGTCGTCGAAGGTGCACCTGCGCCGCTTCGGCGAGACCACGACCGACGAGATGCGCCGCCACCTGCTGGCCGGCATCGGCGAGAACGCCGGCGTGGTGGACGTGGGCGACGGCTGGGCGGTCACCTTCAAGATCGAGTCGCACAACCACCCCTCGTACGTCGAGCCGCACCAGGGCGCCGCCACCGGCGTCGGCGGCATCGTCCGCGACATCATGGCGATGGGCGCCCGCCCGGTCGCCGTCATGGACGGGCTGCGCGTCGGCCCGCTCGACGCCCCGGACACCGCCCGCGTGCTGCCCGGCGTCGTCTCCGGGGTCGGCTTCTACGGCAACTGCCTCGGCCTGCCCAACCTCGGCGGCGAGGTCGTCTTCGACCCCACCTATTCCGGGAACCCGCTGGTCAACGCCCTGTGCGTCGGTGTGCTGCGGGTCGAGGACCTGCACCTGGCCTTCGCCTCCGGCGTCGGCAACAAGATCGTGTTGTTCGGGGCGCGGACCGGCCTCGACGGGATCGGCGGGGTGTCGGTGCTCGCCTCCGAGACCTTCACCGGCTCCGCCGGCGGCGGCGGCCACAAGAAGCTCCCGAGCGTCCAGGTCGGCGACCCGTTCGCCGAGAAGGTCCTCATCGAGTGCTGCCTCGAGCTCTACCGC
>NZ_JBVPVA010000571.1:0-1544 GCF_055612215.1 Actinomycetospora sp.
CCGGTCGACGAGGCGCTCGCCCGGGCGCCCGCCGACGACGTGCACGCGCGCGTCGCCGCCCTCGTCGACGGGGTCACCGCGACGATGGGGTCCTCGCTCGCCCTCGGCCGGCGCCTGATCGCGCTCACCGTGCAGGAGCCCGACCGCGAGGACGGCGCCCCCCGTCGCGGGTACCGGCGGATCGGGTGGATCGAGACCGCGCTCTCCCCGGTGCGCGGCCGGCTGGGGCCCGAGGCCTTCGCCGACCTGGTCTCCGCCCTCGCCGTCGTCGTCGGGTGGGAGGCGTTCATCGTGCTCACCGACGTGCGCGGGCTCGATCCCGAGGAGGCGGGCGCGTGCACGCGGCGCTCGGCGGCGTGGCTGCTCGACGCGGCGCTGGCCGGGGGTGCTCCGGCGCCGGTGTGACGGGCGACCGGATCGCGCGCCACCCGTCGTCGGATCTGGTTGCCTGGGACAACGATGAGCACCCAGGCCGAGACCGGCGCCCCCACCCACCTCGGACGGCCGACCGTCCTGCTGCTCGCGGTGGTGTGCGGCGCCGCGGTGGCCAACATCTACTACGCCCAGCCCCTGTTGCCCGTGGTCGCGCAGGCGTTCGGGGTCGACGAGGGTCGGGCCGGCCTGCTCGTGACCGCCTCCCAGATCGGCTACGCGGTCGCGCTCGCGTTCCTGGTGCCGGTCGGTGACGTCCTCGAGCGGCGTCGGCTGGTCAGCGTGCTGCTGGCCGTGACCGGGGTGCTGCTGCTCGGCGCGGCGGCGGCGCCCACGCTCGGCGTCCTGCTCGCGGCGGTGGCGATCGTCGCGGTGACCTCGGCCGTGGCGCAGATCGTCGTGCCGATGGCCGCGTCGCTGGCCTCCGACGAGCGCCGCGGCTCGGTGGTCGGGACGGTGATGAGCGGGCTGCTCGTCGGCATCCTGCTGGCCCGGACCGTCTCGGGGCTGGTCGCCGAGATCGGCGGCTGGCGGCTGGTGTTCGTGCTCGCGGCCGTGGTGATGGTGGTGCTCGCCGGCGCGGTGCGGCTCGTCCTGCCGCGCGTCCCGACGGCCTCGGAGGCCCCGTACCCGACCCTGCTCCGCTCGGTCGGGACCATCGTGCGGGAGGACGCGCTGGTCCGGCGCCGCATGGTGCTCGGCGGCGTCGGGTTCGGGTGCTTCACGATCCTCTGGACCGCGCTTTCGTTCCTGCTCGCCGCCCCGCCCTATTCGTACGGCTCCGGGGTGATCGGCCTGTTCGGGCTCGCGGGACTGGCCGGAGCCATGGCGGCGGTCGGGGCGGGCCGGTTCGCCGACCGGGGTCACGGACGGCGGGTGGTGACGATCGGGCTGGGCCTGCTGCTCGTGAGCTGGGGCCTGCTGGCCCTGGGCGGGACCTCCCTGGTCGCCCTGCTCGCCGGGATCGTCGTGCTCGACCTCGCCCAGCAGCTGCTCCAGATCTCCCACCAGCACGCGATCTACCGCCGCCGCCCGGAGGCGCGCAGCCGCGTGACCAGCGCGTTCCTGGTGTCGGCGTTCGTCGGCGGGGCGATCGCGTCGGCGCTGACCTC
>NZ_JBVPVA010000582.1:0-4571 GCF_055612215.1 Actinomycetospora sp.
CCGCGGTCCGCAGCGAGCTCACCCTGATCGCCACCGCCCACAACCTGCTCAAACTCCACGCCGCCACCGGATGAAACGGACGATCGCGGCGCCCGGACGGGCGCCGCGACCTGCCATCAGATCCCGACTGGCGACACCCCCCCAGCCCAACACCGCAACCACCGAGACGCAGCCGCACCGAACAGCAAATCCCGACAGGCTCCATAGCGCGGAAAAGTGCTCACGAGCGCGGAGCGCACCTACATGCGCGGCTGGCCGTTCGAGGCGCCGAGCCCGCCGTCGACGGGCAGGTGCGCGCCGTTGACGAACCGGGCGTCGTCGCTGGCCAGGAAGGCGATGACGTCGCCGACCTCGGCCGGCTCGGCCGGGCGGCCCATCGGGATGCGGTCACGGAACTTGGCCAGGAGGTCGTCGTCCTCGCGGAGGCCGGCGCTCATGTCGGTCTCGGTGATGCTGGGGTGCACGGCATTGACGCGCACGCCGTCGGCCCCGTGGTCGAGCGCCATCGCGTTGGTCAGGTTGACCACGGCGCCCTTCGCGGCGTTGTAGGCGGCCATGCCCCAGTCGCCGCCGAGGCCGGAGACGGATCCGACGTTGACGATGCTGCCGTGGGTCGCCGTCAGGTGCGGGAGCGCGGCCTTCGAGGCGTAGAAGACGCCGTCGACGTCGATCGACATGACCTCGCGCCAGGTGTCGGCGTCGAGGTCGGTGACCGTGCCGGGCCGGGCGACGGCGGCGTTGTTGACGAGCGTGTCGAGCCGGCCGTACTCCCGGGCGACCTCGTCGACCAGGTGGGTGATCGCGGCCTCGTCGGAGGTGTCCGCGGTGCGGGCGACGACGGTGGAGCCCTCGGGGGCGTCGGCCAGCGTCTCGTCCAGCTTGTCCTGCGAGCGACCGGTGATGACGACGGTCGCGCCGTCGGCGGCGAAGCGGTGCGCGGTCGCGGCGCCGATGCCGGAGCCGCCCCCGGTCACGATGACGACCTTTCCGCTGAAGCGGCCTGCGGGCACGGGTACTCCTCGGGTTCGGGACCTGCGGACCCCGGCGGATACCCCGTCGTGTCGGGGTCACCGGACGATCCGGGTCACAGCCACCGGGTTGTCCCCAGGGGTTGTCCACAGTGGGGATGAACTACAGGGGTGTGATTCGACGGCCGCCCGCTCCTGGTCACGCCCCCTCACGTCGGGCCGGTGCTCGGGCTAATGTCGCGGTGGTGAGGCGCCACGTGACCATCGAGCTGAAGACCCCCGCCGAGATCGACGTGATGCGGGAAGCCGGACGGGTCGTGGCGCGCTGCCTCGAGGCCTGCCGGGCCGCCAGCGCCCCCGGCGTCACGCTGAAGGAACTCGACACCGCCGCGCACGACGTCATGCGCAGCCACGACGCCACCCCGGCGTTCCTCGACTACCACCCGCACTTCGCGCCCTCGCCCTACCCGGGCGTGATCTGCGCGAGCGTCAACGACGCCGTCGTGCACGCCATCCCCGGCTCCTACCGCCTCGCGGAGGGCGACCTCGTCAGCGTCGACATCGGCGCTTTCGTCGACGGCTGGTGCGGGGACGCCGCGATCAGCTACGTCGTCGGACCCGCCGAGGCCGCCGACCCGGCCGACCTCGCCCTGATCGACACCACCGAGCGCGCCCTCTACGCCGGCATCGCCGCCGCCCGGCCCGGCAAGACGCTCGGCGACATCGGCGCCGCGGTCGCCGGCGTCGCCCGCCCCGCCGGCTACGGGATGCTCGCCGACCACGGCGGCCACGGCGTCGGTCGCGCGATGCACGAGCCGCCGCACGTCGCCAACGAGGGCCGCCCCGGCAAGGGCCTCAAGCTGCGGCCCGGGCTCGTCATCGCCATCGAGCCGATGCTGCACGCGGGCGGCAGCGACGACTACCGCCACGACCCCGACGGCTGGACGCTGCGCACCGCCGACGGCAGCCGCGCCGCGCACGTCGAGCACACCATCGCGATCACCCCGGACGGGCCGCGCATCCTCACCGAGGCCTGACCGAGTGAGCCCTGGTGCTTCCTGGTTCCACGTGCGGCCGGTGTCCCCCGGGGTCTGGCTCGTCGCCGAGCCGACCCACGTCACCAGCTGGCTCGTCGCCGGCCGGGACCGGGCGGTGCTGCTGGACACCGGGCTGGGCGTCGCCCCGATCCGGCCGGTCGCCGAGGCCGCCGTCGGGATGCCGGTCGAGGCGGTCAACACCCACCACCACTTCGACCACACCGGCGGCAACGCCGAGTTCGACGCGGTCGCCATCCACGAGCTCGGCGTCGCGCTGCTCGCCGCCGGCGCCGCGCCCGCGGTGCGCGCCTCGTACCTCGAGTACACCCGGGCCCTCCTCGAGGCCGCCAGGCCCTACCGCGACCTCGACCGGCGCTTCTTCCACCTGCTCACCGACGACTCCGATCCCCGCGAGCTCCCGCCGGACTTCGACGCCGAGGCCTGGGTCCGTCCCGGCCCGCCCCGAGGACCGACGCCGGTGCCGCTGCGCGAGGGGGACGTCCTCGACCTCGGCGGCCGCACCTTGTCCGTGCTCCACACCCCCGGACACAGCCCGGACTCGGTCTGCTTCCTCGACGACCGCGACGGCCTGCTCTTCGGCGGCGACACCCTCAACACCGGCCCGATCTACGCCCAGCTCGCCGAGTCCGACGTCGCCGACTTCGCCCGTTCCACGGCCCGGCTCGCCGCCCTGGAGGCGGACGTCTCGCTCGTGTGCATGTGCCACTTCGGACGGGCGATCGGGGAGCCGCGGTACCTGCGCGAGGTCGCCGACGCCTTCGACCGGCTCGTCTCCGGCGACCGGACCGTGGAGTTCCGCGTGCAGCGCGACTGCGACGACGACGAGGTGCGCGAGGCGGTCTTCGGGCAGTGCTCGATCCTGGTCGCCGCCGACCCCGCCGCCGGCTGAGGCGGCCGTCCCCGGACACGCGTGACCCTGCCTTCCGACGATCACGCCGCTAGGGTCCGCGTCCATGCCGTCCCGTCCGTCCGCCGGTCCGCCCGCCCCGACCCCGCCGGGTGCGGACGCCTCGCCCGGCGAGGTGATGCGCTGGGTGTTCGACATCGTCAACACCCACTCCTCGGCACCGCTGCGGGCGGTCCTGTCCGCGGAGACCCGGCTGCGGCTGCCCGACGCGACCCACCGGGGCGTCGAGGAGATCCTGCGCTTCTGGGACGGGCTGTTCGCCGCGGTCCCGGACCTGACGGTGACGATGCAGGCGATGGCCGAGCAGGACGGGACGGTCTTCGTGCGCTGGACGCTCACGGGCACGCATTCCGGCACCGCGTGGGCGGGGGTGGCCGCGAGCGGAGCACGGATCGATCTCGACGGCGTCGACCACGTGACGGTGGCCGACGGGGTCATCACGTCGGACTTCGTGGTCCTCGACCAGCTGCAGCTCGCACGGCAGGTCGGCCTCGCGCCGGCGCAGGGGTCGCGGGTCGACGTCGCGCTGCGCCGCGGGTCGGGACTGCTCGCGCGACTGCGTCCCTGAGCGAGTGCGGGAGGACCGCGCTCAGTCGGTCTTCTTGCGGGTCCGTCCCTGGGTCCCGCCGCGGCCACGGAACTCGACGCCGGCGTCGACGAGGAGTCGCCGCACGCGGCCGATGCTGTAGCCGGTCTCGGAGCAGATCTCGCGGATGCTCTGGCCCCGCTGGTACCGCTTGAGCAGCTCCCCGGAGAGCTTCTCGCGTTCGGGACCCGTCACCCGCTGGTTGCGCGCCAGATCGGGGGTCTTCGCCATACGGCACATTCTCACCAAGAGTGGTCGGGGAGCGCCACCATATGGGGTTACCGGGCGGTCAAACGGTCAGATCTTTCGTTGAAACGACGCTGCGTGGTCAAGATACCCACGAGAGGGTGACTATCCGTGTCCGTCCTGCGTCGCGGGCGTTCCGCGATAGGCCGGGTACTGCCGCCCGCGGGGGGCCACCTCCTCGTCCGCCTCCGCGCCCCAGACCGTCCAGCCCGCCCGCGGATAGCGGGCGAACATCTCGAGGTACGGACCCGGCGAGCAGGCCTCGATGAGCTCGTAGGCCTCGTCCGGCTTGCGGGAGTGCTCCCGCTTGACCGTCTCGATCATGTTGACCTGCCGGCGGGCCGGGTCGAGCGTGCGCATCGACCCGCGCACCCCGAACAGGATGAGCTCGGTGACGTTGCGGAAGTAGAAGCCGACACCGCGCCCGTCGGGCCCGCCGTCCTTGCGGCGCTTGGCCCACACGAGGTTGGAGACGTAGCGGAACCCCCAGCCCTGCATCACGGCCAGGCCCTCGGGGAGCAGCGCGTTCGGCACCCAGAGGTAGAGGTGCGCGTTGTCGGCGACGACGTCGGCCACCGGCAGCGCCGCGATCTCGCCCGCGGTCATCGTGTCGTACCGGTCGAGCCTGCGGTGCTCCGGCGCGACCTTCCCGGTGCGGTTGGAGAACCGCCACGGCGGGTCGGCGTACACGCACGACCAGCCGCCGCCGGTGCGCGGCAGGGGCGCCGCCTGCAGCGGCGCGACGTCGACGCGCAGCGGCTCGGCCCGCGGCGCGCGCCGGGGCCGGTCGGCGGCGCACCCGGGGT
>NZ_JBVPVA010001165.1:0-1720 GCF_055612215.1 Actinomycetospora sp.
AAGTCGTCGCCGAGCGCCAGGACGAGCCCGCCGGTGCCGGTCGGCTGCGGGGTGAGGACCGCGCCGGGGACCGCCCGCTGCAGCGTCGCCGCCGCGCCGGCCTGGTCGGGGGTGAAGCGGATGAGGGTGCGGGCCTCGGCCGACCCGGCCGACGTGCCCGCGCTCACCGTGAAGCCGTAGCCGCGCAGCGCGCCGGCGACGGCGCTCCCCGATGGCGCCGACGTGCTCCGGTCGCGACGGAAGCCCGAGGCGGTGGTCCCGTCCCCGGTCCCGGCGTCGGTGGCCTCGGCACTGTCGGAGCCGCTGTCGGAGCGGGCGTCCACGAGGCGCAGCGCGACCCGGTCGGCCGGGACGGGCGGGGTCGGGGGCACCGGCGGCGCGGAGCCCGGCTGCCCGGGCAGCGGCCGGTCGCCGATGATCGCGTCGAAGAGTGCCCGGTCGTCCGCGGCGCGCAGCACCTCGTTGCCGCGGTCGTTCGCGACGCCGGTCGTCGGCACCGTCGTGAACGTGACGCGGTGCGCGTCGATCCCGGACAGCGACTGTCCGAGGGAGAGCAGCTGGTCGGCCTCGATGTTCTCGCCGTAGGTCGAGCGCCCGACGGCCCCGACCAGCGCCTGCAGCTTGCCCAGGTCGAGCAGCGTGCCCGCCGAGAGCGACTGGCGCAGCAGGGCCGAGAGGAAGAGCTGCTGGCGGTGGATGCGGCCGTAGTCGCTCGTCGGGTCACCGACGACGTGGCGGGCCCGGACGAAGTTCAGGGCCTGGTCGCCGGTCAGCACGCTCGTGCCGGCCCGGGGGATGACGGTGCCGAGGACCGCGTCGCGCATCGGGTGCTCGACGCAGATCGGGACGCCGTCGACCGCGTCGACCATGTCCTTGAACCCGGAGAAGTCGACGCCGAGGAAGTGGTTCATCGCGAGGCCGGAGAGCTGCTGGACGACCTCGGTGACGCAGCGGGGACCGCCGACCTGGTAGGCCGAGTTGAGCTTGACGTGGGCGGCCGGGGGGATGGTCTGGCCGGTGTAGGCGCCCGAGACGGAGTCCCAGCGCTGACAGGCGGGCCGGTCGATCTCGAGGTCGCGTGGGAAGGACACCGCGGTCATGCCGCCCCGGTCGGCGGGCACGTGGACGATCATCACGGTGTCCGAGCGGGCGCCGGGGACGTCGTTGGGGTCGCCGACGTCCTCGGTCGGGGTCGCGCCGACGCGGGTGTCGGAGCCGACCACGAGGAAGTTCTGGTCCCCGGCCTGGGCGGCGGGGTCGATGATCGAGTTCGACGTCGGGTCCAGGGCGGCGATCTGGCGCACCGCGGTCTCGAACCAGGAGGTCGCCCCCCACGCGAGTCCGCTGACCAGGACCACGAGCCCCGACATGGCCACCGCGAGGAGCCGGGCCGTGACGCGCCAGGTCCAGCGTCGCCGCCCCGGGGGCCACCCGGTGCGGGACCGGGCACGGACACCCGGGAGCGCGGCCGACGGGGCCGCGGCGGCCGCGGCGGGTACGGCGGGTACGGCCCACGCCAGGTCGGCCCCGCCCGAGGCGGGGACGACGGCGCTGCGGGCGGCGGGCCGGCCGGGCGGCACGACGGGCACCGCGTCGCGCGGCCCCGGGTCCTCGGGGGCCTCCCGCGCCGGGTGGGGGAGCCGTTCGGTCGGTTCGGCGTCCCCGGGGTCCGCCGCATGGTCGGGAGCCGGCGGCACGGCCGGGACCGCCGCCGGGGGGC
>NZ_JBVPVA010000018.1:0-1695 GCF_055612215.1 Actinomycetospora sp.
GGCCGGCTACCAGCCCGAGATCGCCTACTTCGAGTGCCTCCACGAGCTCAAGCTGATCGTGGACCTGATGTACGAGAAGGGCATCTACGGCCAGCGCTGGAGCTGCTCGGACACCGCCGAGTACGGCGACCTCACCCGCGGCCCGCGCATCGTGAACTCCGCGGTCAAGGAGGAGATGGGCCGCATCCTCGGCGAGATCCAGGACGGCTCCTTCGCCCGCGAGTGGATCGCCGAGGACGAGAACGGCCGCCCGAACTTCACCAAGCTCGAGGAGGAGGGCAAGGCCCACCAGATCGAGCAGGTCGGTGCCAAGCTGCGCGGCCTCATGCCGTGGATCGGGCGCGACCGCACCTGAGTTCCGCCGGGGTCTCCCGGGGGCAACGGCCTGGGTCCTCGGGGCAGCAACGGCACCGGGGCCTCGCGCCAGCAACGGGACCGGGGCCGGGCAGCAACGGCACGTTCCTGACGTCCGACGTCAGGACGGCGCCGTTCACTCGAGGGGGCCGGCGAGCTGATCGACCGACGGCGGGCGTACCGGACTGGTACGTCCGCCGTCGTCGTCCGTCCCCAGCGGCACGGTGCCGTCACTCGTCCACAGCTCGCTCCGTCGATGCTCACGCCCTGTCCGCCGTCCCGCGCACGCTCCGGCCATGAAGCGAGGGAACTGGGCGAACGACCTGGAGCGCATCCGTGCCGCCGCCGAGGACGACACGATCCACGTCCGCACACTCGTGCGACTCGGGATCCCGGAGGGCACGGCCTACCGCCGGTGCCGTGACGACGGGCCCTGGACGTTGATGGCCCCGGCGACGATCCGGCTGAGCACCGGCACCCCCACGCGGCGGCAGCTCGTGCGCGCCGGGCTGGTCTATGCCGGCGACCGGTCGGTCCTGACGGGACTCGACGCCGCCCGGGCGTACCGGCTGCGACGTGGCGAGCTCCCGGCCGCCGTCCACCTCCTCGTTCCCGAGGGGATGCGGGTCCAGTCCACGCCGACGATCCGGATCGAGCGGACCAAGCGGCTCGCGCCCGTGCTCCACCGGGACGGTCTCCCGGTCGCCTCGCTCGAGCGGTGCGTGATCGACGCGGTCCGGAGGATGCGGGGTCGGTCCGACATCGCGGCGATCCTGACCGAACCCGTCCAGCGGAGGATGACCCTGGTCGACACGCTCCTGGACGAGCTCGACGCCGGCTCCCGTCGTGGAACCGCCGTCCCCCGGGCCGTGCTGCGTGCCGCCGCGGACGGCGCCCGCTCGGCGGCCGAGTTCGACTTCCACCAGTGGTGGTCGGCGCACCCCGACCTGCCGCGCGGCGTGCTGTTCAACGTGCGTCTCAGCGATGCGACCGGGCTGCTCGGCATCGCGGACGCCTACCTGCCGGAGATCGGGCTCGTGCTGCCCATCGACTCGGTGGAGCAGCACTTCGCGACGCCGGACCAGGTGATCGACACGGAGCGCCAGCACCGTGCGTACCGGTCGGCGGGGCTCCACGTGTTCGGGATCCGCCCGAGTCGGATCGCAGGCGATTCCGCCGGCCTCCTCCGGGACGTTCTCGACGCCGTGCGGGTCGCCGAGCGCCTCCCGGCCCCTCTCGTCCGCTGGCAGCCCGACCTGCCGCGGTCCGCCTGAGGGTGGGCGTGCCCGCCGAGGTGTGGACGGCGCCGTCCTGACGTCGGGCGTCAGAAATGTGCCGTTG
>NZ_JBVPVA010000130.1:0-26742 GCF_055612215.1 Actinomycetospora sp.
CTGAACACCACCATCGACGGGGCGGTCCGGGCTCTGAGGGAGTACGCCACTCATACCGGGCAGGCACTCGCGGACGCGGCCCACGACGTCATCAGCCGACGCCCGACCAGCACCTCCCGACGCAACGGCAGAGCTCACTGAGCGCCGTGCGGGAGTGTGCGGCAACGCCCCGGGCGGGCACCAGGAGAGCGCGGCTCGGCCACCTGTCTCGGACGAGGCCGAGAACGTGGGAAGGAGGTGCGCTTCATGGCACACGAGCGGATCGGGTTGACGAGACGCGACCACCCCACGACGACGCCGATAGCGGCGAGGTGGGGTGTGCGCGCGAGGTCGAGCGCCTACTCCAGGAGCTGCGCGAGGGACGCGAACCACCGGAGTTCGACGCCGAGACGGACGCGAGGCTGCACGAGCTCCTCGGGTACGGACCTCGACGCTAAATTGCGTCGGACAGGCGTTCGATCGGCACGGAGACGCCCGTCGGGCATCGTGCAGCGTCGTGAGGACGATCCGGACCTGGCGGGCTCTGCGTCGCGAGGGACGCCGGCTGAGCCTCTACGCCGTCGCCCGCGGCTGGAACTGAACCACGATCGTTATCGCACTATTCTCCTACGCAGAGCCGGGAGCGGGCCTGTTCGAGGCCGAACCAACCGCCCAGTTTACGAAGATGTTCTTGCAGCCCACAGGCCGCTTCGAAGAGTAGCCGCCGGAGACGAGCACGAGCGAACGAGAATCCGTCAGCTCCCAGGCGAGCGGCGCAACTTGCCGGTCCCGGAGGGAAGTCACTCCATGAGGGGTCGCAGAACACCGAACGCAGAGGGGGTGGCCGTGTTGTTGACGTTTCGAGCAGCATCCCGCCCGGGCAGCCGAAACCAAGTCCACCGGTAACCGAGGAGGTGAGCCGGTGGACGAGGTTCCGGGCCGCCGGTGGGGGCCACGGGAGCCCGGGACCGTCTAGCGTCGGCCGCGAGAGTCTGCGTACCGTAATGGTGGGCTCGTGCCGCCCGCGGGTGCCAGGCTCCGGGGCCATCCCCCTGGCCCCGGAGCCGCTCAAGCCACCGGCGTGGTCGCTCCGCGCTAAGATCGGTGCAGCATTCAGGCAGCACGAGGTCTAATATTCGTGTCCACAGCGCTGGACGCGATACCACGAAACAGCCGGTCAGACCGTACGCGGCCGTGGTGGGGGAGACCCGGAATCGGACGCAGACCCGTTCATAAAGAGGTCACCGTCTTGCGCAAGTTCCGACGACGCATGGAACAGGTCGGTAGTCGACCAGCGGTCGTGAACGGCCGACCTCGAGACGTCCCCGGCGGGAGGCGGAACCACGAGGGACCAGCCGGCTCCACACAGACCAACAGTGGATCTTGGACGTGGGGGAGCGGACCTCCGTGACGCGGTCCGCCCGCGGCAGCGGCACCGGACTGCTCACTGCCCGCGTCCGAGGCCGTGATGCCAGGACGCGCCGGCGCCGCCGTCCGAGGGCCCCACAGAGATTCCTCCGGACGGAGGCACGCGGGACCGGCGTCGGCCGCCCGGCGCGCGCTCGAGGCCCGAGTGGAAGTCCTCGACAGGCGCAACTGGTCGCCCCAGGGAGCGTCCTGTGTGTAGCAACGTCGTGTAGCAACGCCCCCCACGCACGACCACATGCCTAGCCCTGCACAGCGCTGGCTTGGGGGAGGACGACGCCGTCAAGGGTAAAGAGAACCAAATATCTGACATAATCATAGTTATCGGATGACCGTTTGTGCTGGTCAAGGGACTGTACCTCATCATTATGTCAGCTGCCGTCGCGGATCGGCGCGGCACACACGCCAGACCCTGGGGCTTGCGTGGAGGCTCGCGGTGGTAGCCGGGGCGTCAACTGCTGCGCGCACGCGGGGTGTCCTTCCATCGGACCTGGACCTCGTCCAACGACCCGGACAAGGACGCCAAGCTCGTACCGGTTCTGCCACCGGACCCCGCCTTTGACCTCGTCCTCGGGGACCCCGGTGCCGGCGATCGCCCGGCTGGTCGCCGCGGACGAGGACACCGTCCGCTATGACGCCTGTGTCCGCGCGAGGTCGTGCCTGGGGTGGCCGCCCACCCGGCGCGTTCGCGGGTCATGCCAGGGCGGGGAAGACCTGTTCGGCCTTGAGGCGCACCGTGCCCACGGCCAGTGCAGCCACGGTCGAGCCGGGCCAGCCGCGGGTCCTTCCCGAACAGGGTGTCCCTTCGGTCCTGCCGGGCCCGACACGCCCCAGGGACTGTCCGGGGCCGCGGAGCATCGCCCGGTTTGTCAGGTGTCCAGATCGATGTGCTCGCGGACAAGCGCGATGCACTGCCGCTGACCACTGAGGCCGGGGGTGCTGACGCCGGGTCGGCCCCTGAGTGAGCATCGTTGCCCCAGACGCCCCATCCATAACCCGCGCAGATGCACGAGGCCCACGACGAAGTGTCCGAGGACGATGACGCAATGGCGCACCGTGGGCCGCTGGCCGATGATCACCGCGACGCGCGGCTGTTCCGCGGGCCGGGGCTGCCATGACCGGGGTCGGGGCGAGCTCTCGCTCCCGGCGCCCGCGATGGGTCCGGCGACACCCGGTCGTCGCGCTCGTCGGCGCCGTGATGATCCTGGTCGCGTTGGCGGGGGCCTGCACCACGACACCAACGGCGACGACAACCCCGGCGGGCCCGCCGCCGGCGCGCTCGCCGGGCACCGTGGTGTCGTTGACCTTCGACGATGGCAACGCCGACCAGATGCAGCTGCTGCCCACGCTGCAGACCCACGGGCTGCACGGCACCTTCTACATCATCACCGGGGCGATCGGTCAGCCCAACTACCTCACGCGCGACCAGCTCGCCCAGATCGCCGCGGCCGGCAACGAGATTGGTGGGCACACCGTCTCGCATCCCTCCCTGCCCGCCGACGACCCGGCCGAGGTGGACCGTCAGATCTGCGACGGCCGGGCCACTCTGGCGCGGTGGGGCTATCACGCGATCTCGTTCGCCTACCCCTACGGCGCATACAGCCCGGCCGTCGAGGCCGCGCTTCACGATTGCGGCTACGCCAGCGCCCGGCTGGTCAACGGTCTCGGGGCGCCGGGACCGAACTGCCCGGGCTGTCAGCTGGCCGAAACCGTGCCCCCCGCCAACCCGTACGCGGTGCGCAGCGCCGGCGAGGTCCAGGCCACCACGGCGCTGGCCGACCTGCAGCGCTACGTCATCGACGCCGAGAACAGCGGCGGTGGCTGGGTGCCGTTCATCTTCCACCACGAGTCGACTGCGGACAGCCTGTCCGGTGGGGAACTGGCGACCACACCGGCCCTGCTCGACCAGTTCGCCACCTGGCTGGTCGGTCAGCAGCAACAGGGCCGCCTCACCGTGAAGACCGTCGGGCAGGTCGTGGACCAACCCGACGGGCCGGTGCACACCGCCGTGGGCTCCACCCGACCCGAGGTCGCCAACCTGACCCTGCAGGCCGGCAACCCCAGCATGCCCGACTGCTGGGAACAGGGCGGGTACGGCACCAACACCGCCACCTGGCGCCGCGACCAGGCTGCCCCGGGCCAACCCGCCGACGAGACGATCACCATGACGTCGTGGACCTCGGGGGACGCGGTGCTGCTATCTCACCTCGACCTCGGCCAGTGCACCGCCTGGACGAACCCCGGGCTGGTCGTCAGCACCGCTGCCGACTACCGCTCCACGGCGCCCACGCAGTTCGCGGTCTACCGCCGGGACGGCGACGGGGCTTGGACCTACTGGACCTCGAGCCCATGGCTGCCCCCGTCCGCCACCTGGCGCCCAACGGCCTGGACGACCCCGCCCACGCCGCCGGACACCGCCGGGGTGGCGGCCGGGCTCATCATCGCCGGGGTGGGCACCCTGTCGACCACGAACTACCACATCGGGCCGATCCTGCCCCCGCCACCGGCGGGTCACGGACTCGTCGTGGTCGCAGGCCTCGCCGCCGTCGTGGTGCTCGGCCTGCTCGGCGCGGTCGTCGTGCGCGACCGGCGCCGCCGAATCAGCTCGAGCGGGCCCCGAGAACCCGACACCGACTGGGGCCCACCCGCCGCGGCGCCCCACGCCGAGAAGCACGCCACGGATTGCGCGCCCGTCCCGGCCCGACAACCGCCAGCCGACGGCGGCGACACGGACACCCGCTGAGGCCTGGCAGTGAACCACAAGCGGGTCGCCCGACTGATGCGAAAGGCGGGCCAGCAGGGCCGCTACCGGCGCCGTTACCCCGGCTGCACCCGCCGCGAGCCGGACGCGGAGCCCTACCCGGACCTGGTCAACCGCGACTTCGCCGCCGAGGGCCCGGACCGCTTGTGGGTCACCGACATCACCAAACACGACACAGCGGAAGGGAAGGTCTACTGCGCGGCCGTTCTTGATGCCTACTCCCACAGAATCGTAGGCTGGTCGATCGACGACAACATGCAAACCGCGTTGGTCGTCGACGCGCTCGGTATGGCAATCACCCGCCGCCGACCTGTCCCGGGCAGCAACGATCATGCATTCCGACCACGGATTGCTTCACGTCTAGGGCGTTCGGGCGCCGCCTCATCGATGCGGCCCGGTCCCATCGATGGGTTCGGTCGGCGGCTGCTACGACAACTCGATGCTGGAGTGCTTCTTGGGGAACGATGCAAATCGATCTTCTCAACTCGCGGAAGTGGTCGACTCGATCCGAACTTGCTACGGCCATCTTCGAGTGGATAGAATGCTGGTACAACCCGATAAGGCGTCATTCCAGCATAGGAATGTGCTCGCCGGCGGACTTCGAAGCCCACCACAGCAGCCCCGTCCAAGGTCACTGACCCCACACCGTCGGTGTCCGGCCTACGGGGCCAAGCGTACTAGTTTGCGGCGATGCACGACCGGCGCACTGCTCGGCCTGCCCGAGCTCTGGCTGGCTCGGGGCTCGACGTTCCTGGCGATCCGAGTCATGGTCCGCTCCATCCCCCGTCGGCGTCCGCGACCGCCATGTCCACCAGCACCCGACCAGGATCATGGCGCCTCCGCCGTCCCGGACAGCCGAGCTCGACCCCGAGCCCACCGCTCATTGTGGTGACAT
This sequence comes from Actinomycetospora sp., assembly GCF_055612215.1. NCBI lineage: Bacteria > Bacillati > Actinomycetota > Actinomycetes > Pseudonocardiales > Pseudonocardiaceae > Actinomycetospora > Actinomycetospora sp. The sequence continues at coordinate 5,061 of NZ_JBVPVA010000130.1, forward strand.
GGGCGAGGTCGGCCAGCAGCCGCGAGCCGGCGTTCGACACCACCCCGTCGGTCGGGACCGTAAGAGCGGGCGCCTGCCCGTAGGGTGCACCTTCGAAGTGCCTCCTGGCTCGGGCACTGACGGCGTCGGAACGTCCAGTCTTCCCTGCTCAGAGGGCACTTCGTCTAACGGCACCCCTCAGCCTCGTGAAGGACCGGGGTCAGGGCAGGAGCGTGAACTTGGTTGGGAAATAGGTCGTGCCCACTCCGTCGCGACCGTAGTCGCAGGTAATGCTTAGCGTGTAAGCCCTGGTTGATATGTTGAGACCGACAGTTGCGGGGCTCCAGGTGGTGACATTGCCATAAGCCAGTCTCGTTGTGAGCCTATAGCTATTCTGGGGGAATCGAACCCGGCGGTTACGCCCCCGCCGTCGAGCAGTCCAGGTACGCCGGGCTGACACGGCTGGTTCGGTGCAAACCGTTAACGACTGAGTCCTACTAGGCGTCAAACTGCTCAACGGAACTGTATGGGCGGCGCGCTCACAAGGAAGTCAGTTGGGTGGATAAGTCATGGTTCTTGTTCCCGCGCCGTCGTAACACGAGAACGTGACGTGGTGGGCTCCGAATGGCGGACGCTGGGCCTCGTTGTCGCCTACGGGGTGAGGTTCCCGGCTCACCAGGGCTCCCGCTCACCTCCCGATGCGGTGTCACTGGAGTCGCTGCCGGTCGACGAGTGCCGCCGTTGCCGGCCACACGCCCCCAGAGACCGCGACCCACGAGCCGACGGGGAGTGCGGGGGTGTACCGGCGCTGTCGGCACATTCGCCTCCTCGCGTCTGATGGCGGGTCCGTCAGCCGAAGGTCGGCCCCCTGCCGGTGCGGTCATCGAGGTACGCGGCGAGCTGAGCCCGCACCTCGGGCAGCTCCCACCACCTCGTGCCGTCGGGGTCGATGCGAGCGGGGCTGACGATGCCGGCCTGCGCGAATCGGTGCAGTGAGGCCGCGGTGGTCCGGAGCGCCTCGGCCGCTGCTTCGGTGTCGATCAGCAGGTGGGGCGTCTCAGTCGGGATGGTGGCTGGGGGGGCCGCGACCGGGGTTGGTTCCCCGCGTCGGCGGGGCAGGTCGAGCAGGCCGAGCACCTCGAGGATGTGCCGGGCGACGAGCGGGTCGTCGGGGAACCGGGACACGACCAGCCGGGCAGCGCGGCGGGCCTGCTCCGGGGGAATCCGAGGGTCGCCAACCGGGTCGAGGTTTGACTTCCGCGGCCGTGTCGGGTCCGTCATCGCCGGCTGCCGTCCTTCGAGTTGGTCTCCGCCCGCTGGTCGGGTCGCCTGGTGGGTGGGCCTGGTCGCGGTAGGTCGTCGCCACGGGAGAGCACGTCGATGGCGACGATCGCGATGGCGGTCAGACCGACGAGCCGGATCACGTCCCAGGACGGGGCGAGGGTGGCGATCGTGTGGGTGGTGATCGCGACGACTGTCAAGATGAGCACCGTCAGGTTGTGGAGGTTCACCTTGTCTCGCCTTCGAGGTGGCGCCGTATCTGCTCCCCCAGCTGATCCACGTCCCACAGGGTGGTGGCGCAGGGTGCGGTGTCGGCGGGGGTAACGACGCTGGCTGCGGACCATTTCTTGAGCTGGACCGGGGAGAAATCCAGGGCGAGCGCGGCCACGGGGACCAGGTAGGTCATCGCCGGTCGCCGTCCTCGTCGTGGTGTGCGCGGTTGACAGCTTGCCGGTAGGTCGATGAACGGTGGATGAGAAGGCCGGTGGCGCCGCGTTCGACATGGCGGGGCCTCGGCGTTGTCGTTCGAGGTCCTGGCCACGACAACCGCGGCCGGATGGCCTTGATCGTCGGTGACCCCAGGCGCGCGGCTACACGAAGAGGCAAGATCACCGGCGAGCCCGTCAGCGAGCGCCGCGGCTCGTTGATCGGTGGCGTTGACGAGCACTCCCAGGTACTCGTCCAGGCAGCACGCCCAGCTACTGGCGCCCAGTCGCTCCAGGTGGTGCCGGTGCGGTCGAAGGTGTCGGCGTCGCGAATGCGACCGTTGATGACGTTGGTGAGGTTGCGGGCCCTCGAGAGGCCGGTCGGTGATCGAGTCTCGAAGGACCTGTTCCGCGTCGTGTCCGGCGAGCTCGGCGCGACGGAGCACCCGGGTTAGCGACGTGGCGCTGTCCTCGGCGGCCAACTCGGGCTCGGTCGTGGTCACTGATGGTGCCGTCGCGGCGAGGGCGTCGAGCCAGCGGCTGGTGCGTTGGGTGGCGGCGAGACGGGCGGCGTCCGCGAACAGCTCGCCCGCGGTGGGGGTGCTGCCGGCGTCGTCCGCGGAGGACGTGGGGATGGCAAGCGCGGACGCCCCGTCGAGGACGTCGTTGCGGGCGGGAATGGTGGCAACGACGGCGAACAGGTCGCGGTACAGGTCGTGCTCGCTGGTTTGGTGGGCGGGATCGGTGGGTCCAGTGCGGGTCACGACATATGCGGTGTCGGCTTCGGCGCCGCGGCCCGAGGTCGGCCAGAAACCGCGTGACGGTGAGCGGATCGGCCGGCAGGGCCCGCTCCCCCACCTCGACACACCACGTCTCGAAGCGGGCCCATTGCCGCTTGTAGGCGGCCCACGTCTGCTCCGTCAGCCTCCCGAGCCCACGATTCGGCCCGTTCGGTCAACTCGTCTCGTCCCGGGCGACGGCCAGCGGGGCGCCGGCGGGCTCGACGGACGACTGCCCGGGGGTCTCCAGGCCTGTTCGGCGTCACGTCGACCAGCTTCTCCACAGATCGGGCCGAGTCAGTTTCCGAAGTCGGCTGCACGAACTCGCGGAGCGGTCCGCACTGGAGCCGGCCGACCCTGGATGCCGAGCGATACCGCGATATCCGCGCTATCGCGGCATCCGTGATCTCGGTATGGCACCGCCTCCCGCGGACGACGTCGTCATCGCCCAGCTCGTCACGGACCACGCTCGAGACACGGTCACCGGCACCACTCGCGCTTGGCGGCCAGGCGGACCAGCCCTGGTCGCGGCCTATCGTCGGTCAGGGTGCCGTCCTTGAGGAGCTCGTGGCGTGCCGGGCCGCGGAGCAGCTCTTCGGGACCTCTCCTGGCGGCCCACGCCCAAGCTCCCCTCAGCTGACAGTTGGGGGTTTCCGCGTGTGATGCGCCGGGTTCGCAGCACCAGTTGCTAGCATCTGGTGATGGCACGGACGATCACGCTGCGACTCCCGGACGCGCTCTACGACACGGTGCGCCGCTACGCCGAGGACGACGCCCAGTCCATGAACGCTTGGATCGAATCCCTACTCGACACCGAGGACATGCGCCGCCGCTGCGCCGCGCACGAGCAGTGGCTCACCCGCCATCCCGAGCACGCACGCGCCGCGGAGGCCTGGGCCGACGGTAACCTCGACGAGCTCGCCGGACGGTGAGCACGCCCGAGCGCCCGGATCCCCGCCGCGGGGACCTCTGGACCACCAACGCCGGCGTTCGGGTGCTCGTGGTGTCCTCCACGGTCTACAACGAGATCCCCAGCGAACCCACCGTGATCATTGTTCCGGTCTTCGATTCCGAGCCCGACACCGGCTTCGGTGTCGACGTCGGCGATGGCTGGGCGGCGCCCGGCCTGATCAGTAGCCTGCGCAAGGTCCGGCTCGAGGCATTGGTTCGCCACGTCGATGTGCAGACCCTCACCGAGGTCAACACGATGCTGTTTCGGATTCTCGCCACCCCAGAACGCTGAACGGCTCGCGCGCCCGAAGCCCTATGCCGTGATATGCACACTTGTCACGGCATCGGGTCCGGCCAGCTGGCCGCTCCCGCTCGCCCAGACGGTGGGCCGTATTCATTCGATGAACGCTGTGGCGGAGCCGGCGCCCGTCTCAGGCCCGTCGCTGACGCCGCGGTGTCGGCTGCACTGAACCTACCTCCGTCATCGGGCGTTCCGAACTCCACGGTGCCCCAGTGAGATTCCCCCAAGGCACCAAGAAGGCCGCGAGACGCGGATCCAGCTCGTGCTCGAGGGCGAGGCGGGCGCAACGCTCGCGTGTCTGCGCCACGAACTGCTCCGCCTCGCCAGTCCGCTCCCCCGCGCGCGCCTCCAGGTCGATGAGCTCCTCCCGGACGGCCAGCAATCGGAGGATCTGCAATTCCACCCTCTCGATGTCGCAGGCGACGTGGCGACGCATTAGACGGGGATCTCAACACGTTCGGGGTTGGCGCGAGACCCGGAATTCTCAAGCGCGACGCGCGCGACTGCGCCAGTAGGTCTGATCATTCGGGAGCGCCCGGGCACAGCTCGAGCCCCGCGATCGGACCACCTGAGGTCACGCCCACAGCTGGTGGCATGGCCATCGAGCGAGTGTCATGACGAGGCGGGCCACCGGCAAGAAATCCGACGCTGTGTTCCCTGTCACACGTGCGGGCCTTCTACCGCAAGGCTGGCGGGTCCAGCGCGACGAGGGCACACGGACCAGGAGTCGGCGGAGTTCTCCCGCAGGCCCAGGCGCAGGACAGGCGGCCGAGACCGCGCCACGCCGCCCGGGTCTTTGACCCTTCATCGCACGCTGACGGTGGAGCCACCCAGCACGGTTCGAGACGCAAGCATCGGGCCTCGAGGAACTCGACGACCGTCTACCCCGCCGGCGCGCGCCGGGTGGTCCTTGGAAAGAGGCCTCGCGTCCCCGAGCTCCCTGCGTCCTGCTGTCGGGAAAGGGCAGAGGTAAGGAGACGCCGTCGGCGGTCTCGTCCATCCGTCGTGGGGGACGGAGGGTGCGCCGGACCGACTCTGAGGCCGGTGCGGGCGGACGCGTCAGCGCGGGCGGGACTGCCAGGCGCGGTAGTTGCTGATCAGGTCCTTCTTCAGCTGACCCCGGGTCTTCACCTCGATGCCCTGCTCGACTGCCCAGGCCCGGATCGTGTCTCGCTCGGAGGCAGTCAGCCCGTCGCGACCACGCGGCTCGTCCTCATCGCCCGCCGCCGGGGGCGCCGACGGCGCCGCGGGTCGGGTGTCCGCAGAGTCGGGATGTGCGGCGGCGGCCGCGCCGTTGCTGGGGAGCTTGGTCGGATCGCCGGCTTCGAAGGCCTCGATCACCCGAGCCGGAATCCGGCCGCGCTCGGCCAGCGTGACACCGTGCGCAGCCGCCCACGCGCGAATTTCTCCGTTCGCGGTCCGCGAGCGCGCCGGGCCACGGCTCGTCTTGGCGACGCTCTCTGATGGAGTGGCGGGGCGGGTCGCGCGGCGTCCACCGGTGCGACGTGCCGCCGCGGTAAAGCGGGCCAGAGCGTCGCGCAACGCCTGAGCGTGCGCGCTGGACAGGTCGATCTCGTACTCGACGCCTTCGAGCCCGAACGAGATGCTCTGCTCGGCCTCGGTGCCGTCGAGATCATCGATGAGGGTGACGGTCGTCCGTGATGCCATCGGGCTTGTTCTCCTCACAGGAATCGGATAAGCGCGGTGAGCTCACCGCGTGTGCCCCCAATTGGCTTCAGTCGCACCCCACGCCGGGTCCCTTTCTAGCAGACCGTCGCCATCCCGGGGTTCCGTGCTCCCGACACAACAATGACACGCGGACGCGCGACGACGCGAGGCCGCTCCGGCGTCACCCCTGCGCGGACGACTCGTGCACCCACCACGGTTGACGCCAGGTCCTGCTCGGCGCCGATCGCGAATCCGTCCGCACCCCACGAATGGGCGACCGGTCGCCGCCAACACCCCGTCGTCCGGGAGGAGCGGAGGTCGTCCACCAGCGAGCCACGCTAACCACGCGCCGACTAGCAGACCCGCTCGTCACAACCAGGCGGACGGCGCGACGGGTCGTCCACGGTGTGGAGGGACAGTGCGAGCGGGCGAGGGCGTTGATGAGCCGAGCGACGAGCTGAACGCGCGGCGGTCGCACTCGGAGCGCCGGCGTGGTGGGCGTGCCTCCTCACCCACACCATCGCTCGGCTCGCAGCCCGCCGCGGCAGCAGTCTGGCCGCTCGGCCCGGCGCTCGAAACATCTGCTCTTTCCGCACCTTCCCGGGTGAACGATCCGCGTCTTTCCCGGATCACGCCCTACGCTGGACACGGCACGCTTTGGTCCCGTTGGCGGACCCGGTCGTGCCCTGTCGTCCCAGACCCCGGCGCCGCATTGACGTGAGGCGGCTACACGAGGGAGCTGGGGCCGTGGCCATGACCGGCCGGTCGGTCCGGGGCGGGGCGATGGGGACGAGGTCCAGCCCTGCGAGCGAGTCCGCGCGAGACGCCGCCTTGATGATCCGCGTCGCGTCCGGCGAGCACGCCGCGCTCGACGCAATCCACAACCGATTCATCCACCGTGTGCGCGGATTGGCTCTACGCCTCTGCGGCGACGAATCGCTGGCCCAGGACGTTGTCCAGGACGTGTTCCTCGAGGTCTGGCTTCGATCGGCGCGGTTTGACCCTACCCGCGGCTCGGTTACCACGTGGCTCCTGACCGTCACCCATCACAAGGCCGTAGACGCGGTTCGCCGGGAAACCTCACGCCTCCGCCACCAATGTCCCTCCGACGCCGTCGACGCCCACTGGGAAAGGCTCGCCAGTCCAGGCGCCGACCACTGGGCGATCGAGTCGGTCGTGGCCGGATACCTACGTGAGGCGCTCGCCCAGCTCCCGCTCTCGCTGCGCCAAGCCCTCGCCCTGGCCTACTTCGGTGGATACACCCAGTCTGAAGTGGCCGCGGCCCTCGGCATCCCGCTCGGCACCGTCAAATCGCGGACGTTCACCGCGATGGCCCGCCTCCGCGAGGAACTCCAACAACTCTATGACGCCGTCTAAGAACGGCGGTGCTGAGTCCATCGACAGGCAGGCGCTGCAGTTCGCGGGCGTCCTCGGCGACCAGCCCCGCGCGATGACGGCCGAATGACCTAGTCCAGGGAGTCCCGGAGACCGAGACTCCCGCAGTCGCACGGTCGCGGGACCTCGAGCGCTCTAGGGCACCAGGAGCGGAGCCGGGATCGCGTAGAAGGCCGCAGCGAGCACCACCAAGATCGATCCCAGCCAGCGCAGCGTAGCGGCGCCCGTGCGACGCCGTCGCTCAGCCAGGGCGGCGAGGACCATCGAGACGACAGCGCAGACGGCAACGACGGCGATCGCGACCGGCCGGAACTCGGCGAACAACACGGTGTCGTTGTAGCACCGCGAGACGCGCGGCCGGGAAGCAGTCGGGAGCAGCTCCTGCGCACGGAGCCACTATCGCCCATCGGTCACGGGCCCCATGAGGCGTGGATGTCACGCAGCGGAACCAAACAGCAACACCCGGTGAACAGAAGGCGACGTTCTATCGCTAGGGTCCGCCTTCACATCGGGGGATCTCCACGGCCCATCGCGGATCGCGAGGGTGGACGGCGTCCCCCGTGCATCCGGAGTGGACCGGTCGACCGAGGCGAAGCCGCCTCGCGGTGGATCGGGGTCGGGGGACCAGAGGAGATGCCGTTGCCGACAGCATTCGGGGCTGCATGGCTGACCCGCGACGCGCGCATCGTGATCACGACGCGGGCCCTCCGGACGTTCGGCTACGGGTCGACGAGCGTCGTTCTCGCCGCAATGCTGACCGAGGACGGCGACTCGCCCGCCCAGGTCGGTCTACTCCTCGCCGTCGCAGCGGTCGGGTCGGTTCTCGCCAGCATTCTCATGGGCCTGCTCGCCGACCGTTTCGGTCGGCGCTCGTCCCTGCTCGTCGCCGCCGGGCTGATGGCCGGCGCGGGGCTCGTCTTCGCGTTCTCCGAGTCCTACCCCATGTTGACCGTCGGAGCGTTCGTCGGAACCATCTCGCCGTCGACCAACGACAACACCCCGTTCAGCGGCGTGGAGCAGGCGATCCTCGCCCAGACCTGCCCGCAGGAACGGCACACGGCCCTGTTCGCCGGATACAACATGACTGCGCTCTGCGCCGGCGCGATGGGCGGCCTTGTCGTCGCCGGGATGAGCTTGGTCCCTGGGGTCGAGGCAGGGGACCTCGCGTTCGGCCTGTACGCGGTGATCGCGGTCGCGACGGCGATGATGTTCCTCGGTCTGAGCCCGGCCGCGGAGGCACCACAACGCGGGACGAGCGGTGCGATCGCGGGGGAAGGCGTGGTGGCAGACGGGCCCGTGCCTGCGGAACCCCCACGACGGCGGCTCCCCCCGGGGCCGGTGCTGCGGCTGTCCGGGCTCTTCGCCCTCGACGCGTTCGCCGGCGGGCTGGCGGTGCAGGCGATCCTGGCTCTCTGGTTCCAGCAGCGCTACGGGGTCTCGACCTCGGAGCTCGGGCTCCTCTTCTTCGCCACGAACCTGCTGCCCGCGCTCAGTCAGGCGTTCGCTCCGGCCCTCGCCGCCCGCCAGGGGCTGCTCACGGCGATGCTCCTCCCCCACTTCGTCTCCAACCTCCTGCTGCTGTGCGTGCCTTTCGCTCCCTCGTTCGGCCTGGCAGCAGGCATCCTGCTGGCCCGCCAAGCCCTGTCGAAAGTCGACGTGCCCGCCCGGCAGGCCTTCACCGCGGCGATCGTCGAGCCCGCAGACCGCACCGCAGCGGCGAGCATGACCTCGGTGGCGCGCAGCGTCGCGGTCTCAGCCAGCCCCATGACCTCGAGCCTCCTGCTCAGCGGCCCACTGATCGCGTTCGGCGCGCCGCTATTGCTCGGCGGGGGCCTCGCGATCGCTTACGACCTCTCCATGTGGCGCAGCTTCCGGCACCTCCCCGTCGCGCGGCAGGTTCGGCCGTTGACCGCACGGCTGCGGGGCCGGCACCGAGCCGGTCCGGCGGGTCGTACGGGCGACGTCGCGGCCCGCCCGTTCGAATCCGTCGAAACGAGTGCGACCGTCCGTATCCCGGTCTTGGACGGCACCCCGCTCGAATGGCACCCGGAGCTCCGGACGCTGCCGCTGCCGGTCGGGCTCGGCCGCACTCGTGTAGCGACACCGAGCCACGGGAGCTCGTAGGAGCCGGGGCGGGGCGGCCCGCCCGGTCGCCGCGCCAGGCCGGAGAGGCACTGCGCCCACTCGCTCATCATCTTGGGTCGGCTCCGCAAACGCCCCCTGCCCGCGATCCCCGAGCGCTGCCGCCCGCTCGTCGCGACCACGGCGTGGTCCGGTGGGGCCCCGATCCCGAGCGTGGTCGACCGCGCGCCAAGCGCTTCCCCATGCGAAGAGTCTCAGTCGTGTCGCCGACGATCAGCACATTCCCGAGCGCACGCAGCTCGACGACCGCGCCGACGCTCGCCCATCGCGAGCGCGGGGCGGGGCGCGGGAGGCAGTTCGCCGAAGGGACTCGACGCGCCAGCCTCCGGGCCGCTGCCCGAGGGTGCGCCCGAGGGTGCGCTCGAGACCTGCACATCGTCAGAAGATCGCCACGAGGTCGACGAATGACCGTCCGCCGTCGAGGGCGTGGCCGGCAGCGGTCCTCGTTGGACTGGAAAAGCTGGGGATATGGGCGCGGCTCGGGGCCACCGTTGCGCTCCGGGCCGTCCCTATCGGATCGAAGGGATTCTCCCCGCGACTATAGGTGTACTGATTGGACAGGTTGGTCAAGCGGGTGATCGGGGCTTGCCTGCCGACGGCGCTGTGGGGCCGGTGGTGGTTGTACTCGTGCAGCCACCCCGGTAGCGCCTTCCGACGCTGGGTTTCGCTGAGATAGAGCCGTCGGAACGCCCACCCGGCGGTCATGGTGCGGTGGAACGTTCGATGCTCCTATGTTCGTCAAGCTGCGGAGGTGGCGGGCATCGGATCGGGTTCTTCCGCGGCTGCCTGGGGGAGGTTCGCGTAGATCTCGCGGGCGATGTAGCGCTTGAGGCAGCGGATGATTTCCCGCTTGCTGAGGCCTTCTCTGGTGCGGCGTTCGACGTAGTCGCGGGTGGGCTGGTGATGCCGCGTCCGCACGATAGAGGGCGCTGTTGGCGGCCCGGTCGCCGCCGCGGCTGAGCCGGTGTCGGCCGGTGGTGCGTCCGCTGCTGGCGGGCTGTGGCGTTCCCAACGTGCCCGTCAGTACAACAAGCGCGTGATCTTGTCCTTCACCTTGCCGACCACACCGTTCCGCCGCTGACCGTCGGCGGATCCCCACTGGGGCGGCGCGGTCTCCGCGGCCATCTCCATCTCGACGGTTGCCTGCACCAGTTCCATGAGCTCGGGATCCAGGCCGGGCCCGACCTCCTCCGGGCGCTCGACGGCGATGCCGGGGTCCGCTCTTCGTAGGAGACCAGCCCGAGGCCAGGAACTGCTCAGTTCTTGACTTATCCGCGTTCGTGAGCACAGTCGACCGCCGTTCTCCCGGGGCCGCAGTCAGGCAGCAGGGCCCTGCGCCGGGAAGGCGGGTCGCACTCCCCCGACCCATACCTCCGAAACCGACCACCACCCGTCCACCGATCATCAGACGCACGTTCTTCCTGGTCTGCACCCAGGAGCGTCAAGCTTCCCGACCACGCCATTCGGCGGGTCCGCCGCGATCCTGAAATCGCCGCCGAGTTCAGGAAGCGCCGGCCCTCCTCTCTGCTCTGTCCGGGGGAACAGGCCACCTCGGTCGAAGAAGGCAGACGGCGGCGAAAGACACTGGGGATGACTCAGGGGTGTAGCTCGATTTTGTGCACATCGTGCGGGTGAAGCGGATCTGCACGCGTGTGACTCGCGCGTTGGCGCAGGGGCAGCGGCACCAGTGGCGGAGAGCCAGAGTCCCGAGGCGCTTGCGAGCGAGCCGGGCCCAGCATCGCTGGCGGTGGTGGCCCAGCGATTGGCGACCGGATCAGGTCAGATCAACCGAGCGGTCAGTCGCCACTGCCGGCGAGGAAGAAGAGCACGACGGCCTCGATGATCAGAGCGACACCAGTGACGATCTCGTAGCGGATGTTGATGCGGCTACTGACGAGCCGGAAGGCCAGGCGGCCGAGCACTAGCCCGATCAGCGACATTACGGCGGTGGTGACCCCAAAGATGAGCGCGGGCAGCCAGGGGGAGAGACCGAGCAGCCCCAGCGAGGTCCCGGCCACCACGTTGTCGATCGACAGCGGCAGCGGTAGCCCGAACAGGGTCCAGGACTGCTCGAACTCATCGTCCTCGGAAGCGGGGACGCGCCACACTCGCACCAGCAGGTACGCGCCGTAGCCCAGGAGCGCCAGCGGGCCGATGTAGTCGGCGATCGGTCCGATGGCGTCGCCGACGTAATGCCCGATTACCAGCCCGAGCAGCGGCGCCAGCCCGTCCCAGAGCCCGAAGTTGAGCGCTACCAGCAGTGTGCGGGCCCGGGCCATCCGCAGCGGGCCAAGCAGCACCGAGGTGCGGAAATTATCGAGGCTGAGCACGAAACCGAGCACGAAGACATTGACCAGTCGCGCGACCATCCCCTGCCGTCTCCCCTCGCCGCCCCGGCACCGCCCCGTGATCGGCGTACGCCCGGCGTAGTACGCCAGCCCGGCGCCGTGGCCGTCAAGGTCGAGACGGCGGTAACGTCTCCTGACACCCAGTCTTGCGCGCGGCGAATCGGACCGAGGGGATGGCGATGATTAAGCCACCAAGCCATGCCACGGACTTTGCCGACCACCCGCGAGAGGCGGGCCCAGCGCGACTGGGCGCCGGACCGCATCGAGGACGCCGACGCGGTGGGGCGAGCAGTTGCCTCATGGAGTACGTGTCGATCTTCGCGGGGGAGCTGTTCAGCGACCTGCCCGAATGCACCCATCCCGCGATCGCGGTGGTGGCCTGGCGTGTCAACGACGAGCTCCCCACCGCCACCCGCCAACGACTGCTAAACCGGGCGCCGGCGTTGGTCGGCGCCGGGCGCGGACTCAACCGCCCGGTGCGCCCGATCGTGCTCGGGGTGATCGCCGACGCCGCACTGACTCTCGAGCCCGACCATCGGTACTTCCGGCGTATGCGGCGACGCCTGGACCGCGCCCCAATCACGGCCGGGGAGGATTCCGGCGGGCGGCTGGGTAACGCGCGGTGCCATCTCCTGCCGCTCGACCTCGCCTTGACTCGTTACCTCTGGGTCGTCTCCTGCCATAGTTCGCATCGAGACCAGCGCGAGCAGCACATGATCAACCTGCTCGACGCATGCCTCGCCGTCGTCAATCACCAGCCCACTAGCCCGGCTCCTGCGGCCGGAACATGCCGTGGTTGAGGTGTGCCACCGCAGTTCGATACACCACCGCGCCGCTGGTCGTACTCGAGGCCTTGCGCTGAGCACGCTTCTCCCCAGGGGCCAGTCACGTCGTCTACTGATGCACACGCCGCTTGAGAGCTTCGCAGAAGATCACCGCTCGGGGATCACAGCCGCGGCGCCGGCCAGTACGGCACAGGCGCTGGCGAAGCTTCGGATCACCCGGGCTGCGTGGGTCGCGTGGGCCTCCGCGCGCACCGCCACCACCATCAGGACGATGGCCAGCACCGCCAACGCGACCACTGTCAAACGCGCGCTGGTCGTCGTGAACACCACCGGCGGGTTGTAACCCACCGCGGGCAAAGGCCTCGCAAGATAACAAGCGCCATCGGTCCGGCGTCATTCGACGCTCAGCGTGTGGCCCTCGTCGCCGGTCTTGATCGTGCGCTCGCTGGTGAGGGCCGCGCCGGCGTCGTGGCCGGTGCCCGGGGCCGTGTAGACGTCGATGATCGAGCCGGACACGAGTTGGTGGGCGCGTTGGGTCCAGCCATGCGCACCGGAGTCGCGCAGCACCGTGTGCTGGGCCTGTGCGCTGGGTTCGCGGGCGCCTGGTCCGGCGCCGGTCGCAACGGCCACCAAGAGGTTCGCGCCGTGCTCGCGCAGCCCCACCACGAACGCCGGGGCGGCACGCGTCGGGACCGCGATCGTCATCGCGTGGTCGCCTCCTCCCCGGCGACGTCGAGGCGGGCGGTCTCGGTGTCGACGGCCTTCGGCTGGTCGACCTTTAAGAACGCGAAGTAGGCGATGATCGCAACAATAAGCACAATCAGGACGATCGCGGTGCGGTCCATGCCGAGGGCCAGGCCGCCGCGTCCGGGAGGGCCACCGAACCAGTCCGCGAAGGAGGCCCCGAACGGGCGAGTCATCATGTATGCCAGCCAGAACGCGGCGATGGCATTGAGCCCGAACCAGCGATAACCAATCGCGGGCAGGACGAACAGGACCGCGAACATGATCCCCCAGGGCAGGTAGCCCAGGTGCAGCGTCGAGGCGGTCCAGTCCCCCGCGGCCGTCCCGAGCGCGAAGGTCAGCAGGACCGCCGCCCAGTAGAAGGACTCCCGCCGGCGGGTGGTGATCGAGTGGATCGACAGCGTGCCCTCGACGCGGTACCAGAGGGCGAACATCGCCAGTACCAGGACCAGCAGCACCGAGGTCGACACGGTGTAGGGCACGCCGAAGTCGTTGTGGATCAGGTCGGCGACCGTGGTGCCGACAGCTTCACCACCCAGACATCAGCGTGATCTCGGGACCTTGCTCAGCATCGTCGAGACCCGCGCCGGTGTCGTCGTTCCGCTCGAAGGCATGGGGAGCCTTCTCCTCGCGATCGTGTCACGGCCACGATCGGTTGACCGCGCCGTCTACAAGGGTGATCGATGGGGGTGAAACCGCGACGTGGGGTCGGTTGTAACTCGGTAAGAGGGCATGTGCGCGGCGCAACTGGCCAGTTCGAAACGATTAAGAGCTTGCCGGGCAGGTCGGCTTCCACTGTCGATCGGTCCCTGGCCGACGATGTAGCGCCGGCGAGGACCAGCCGTGGCCGCACCCGCGCGAGGCCCGGACTTCTCATCGTTGCCACATCGGCCGCACCTGACGGTGGGGTCGTGGAACGAACACGTACACGGTCGAGCGGAGCTCTCGTCGTCTCCGCCAGCCCGCTGACCGTGAGCGCGCAATGGCCGGGCGGACCCGGGGTTGCTCCGGGCCTCCGTGCTCACCTGCTGATGCCGGGCATGCCGTGGTGAACGACCGCGGCCCCTTCGACGAGCAGTCCACCGACCACGACCCGACCCGCCTACTGGACGGCGCCGTCGACTCTTCGGTGAGTTCGGGCCGGCCGAGGTGGCGACCCGGCCTGCGAGGGCGCCGAGCCATGACCGGGGTGGCCCTCTTCGCCGGACTCGCGCTTGCCGGTCTCTCCGGCGGCCATCTCCTGGGCGCCGCGGCGACCCACGGCGGCGACGAGCACGGCGAGGTTCATCACCACCACCACGGTGAGGAGGACGGCGGGGTGGTGTTCCAGCCGGGTCCGGGCCCGATCCCACCTCCGGTGCCTGGCCGCTAGTCACCGATAAGCCGTACGTCTGCACCCGGACCCGCCTCGAGGGCCGGTTCGACCCGGGGGCGCGTGGTCCCCTAGCAACGTTCGCAAGGACGCTCCGATGACCCAGCTCAACCCGCCCGCTCCCCCGACCACCCGAGCATCCACGGACGCTCCACCCCCTGGCCGTCACCGCCGACCTACCCATGCACGACTGGCGTACGTCATAGTCGTGGCGACCTTGGTGGTCGCCGTGGTCCCCGTCGGAGGGTCGATCGGACGGGCCCTCGCAGCTCCCGGGCAGGCCAGCACCTCCGTACGGCTCGTGGAGTGGCTGCGTGACCACGGCGGCGGCGGCCTCGTGAACGTTGTCGAGAACCTCTACTACGCACAGAACAAGCCAGGCTCCGGCGCCCCGGACCCCACCTCGATCCCCTCCCTGACCACGGCCACAGCAGCGCCCGCGCCTACGGGGGGCTACCGCCCTCCTCCTCTGCCTGCGCCCCGGGCGAGCGCGCTGCCGGCCGAGGGGCGCTGGGCTCCCTCGCCACAGCGCGTCTCCGGGCGGCCCGCCCTCTACACCGCCTTCTTCCGGCCCCTGACCGCCACCAGTGTGGTCGTCGGTGCCGCCTGGGTTGACCAGTCGATCGCCCGCACCCAGCTCATCGCTGGAACGCAGGACCCCGGCCACTCCCTCGGACGAACCACCGTCGACGGGGTGGGCGCCCAGGTGCCACCAGCAGCACGCCCGAACCTGCTGGCCACCTTCAACTCCGGCTTCAAGCTCAAGGACGCCCAGGGCGGCTATCTCGCCGCCGGGCGCCAGATCGTCCCGTTGCGCCGCGGCGCAGCTTCCTTAGGCATCGAGTCCTCGGGCCGCGTCCACCTCGGCGCCTGGGGCCGCGACCTCGGGCCAGGCCAGGGCCTCGTTGCGGTGCGCCAGAATCTCGACCTCATCGTCGACAACACCGCGCCGGTTACGGGTCTCGATCAAAACAGCGCCGGCCAGTGGGGAAGCTCCAACAACCAGTTCCAGTACACCTGGCGATCGGGACTCGGCATCGACGCCCACGGAAACCTGATCTACGTCGCGGCCGACAAGATCAGCCTCGCCGATCTCGCCCGGTCGCTGACCGCAGCCGGCGCGGTGCGAGGCATGGAGCTCGACATCCACCCCCAGCTGGTCACCTTCATGACTTACCGGCCCGGGCAGGCCGCCAGCAGCGGCGCCGGCAACCACCTGTTGCCGGGAATGCTGCCCCCGCTCAGCCGCTACCTCGTGCCCTCCCAACGCGACTTCCTCGCCGTCACGACTCGATGACCTCCGACCCCACGGCGGCAGCAACGCGGCCGGCTCCGCGACGACCCCAGCCGTCCCGACGAACGCCCGCATTGTGATCATCTCGGCCCCGGTCGGGGCGGGACACAACGGACCGGCTGACGAGCTCGCGCGACGCCTGCGCCGCGCGGGATGGCAGGTCGACCGCGTCGACGGGCTGAGCATCCTTCCGGCACATCTCGGGCAGGGCCTTCGACTGCTCTACCTGTCCGCGATGCGGAACACCCCCAAGCTTTGGGGACCGGTCCTCGATTCGTGTGCCGACGGTCTCGGTGCACGCTCCGTCCACGCCGCGCTCGATCGGCTCACCCGGCGCACCATGGCTTTGATCGGCGACGTGCCCCACGCCGACGTCTCCACCTACCCCTTGGTCAGCCAGCTCTTGGGCAGGCTCAGGGTGCGCGGTGAGCTGAGAGTGCCGGTGATCAGCTACCTCACCGACCCCGCAGTGCACCCGATGTGGTGGCATCCCGGGGTTGACGTGGTCCTCGTCCCCCACCGGTGCATGCTCGACCAGACACGACGACTCGCCGGCCGGCGCGGCGGGCCGCCGACCACGATCGTCGAGACCGCGGCGGCACTACCGAGGTCCCTCACGGCCGCCCGGCCGCCGGCGGCCGTGAGCACGCTGCGTCGTCAGCTCGGGGTGCCGGGAGCGGTCCTCGCACTCGACACCGCCGGGTCGGTCGGCGCCGGCCCCGTCGACCGGACCGCGGTGGACCTCGCGAGCTGGAAGGCGTGGCCCGTCGTGCTCTGTGCCCGCAACGAGCGGCTGCGCCGCCGGATCGAAGCGCTCGGTGTTGGGCGCGGGCTCGGCTGGGTCGCCGAGGTCCCCGACCTGCTCGCGGCCGCCGACATCGTCGTCCACAACGCCGGCGGGCTGGCGTGCTGGGAAGCCCTCGCGGCGGCGCCCTGTGGTGAGCTATCGCGTGCTCCCGGGACACGGCGAGGCCAACGCCGGCGGTCCTGCACACCGCAGGAGTCGCACCGTGGCCGCCACCGAGCGGGTCAGCCCCGGCCCTGTTCGTTCGGCTGGACCGCGCATCACTGATCGTTCACGTAGCTTCCTTCGTCGTGGCGTCCCTCGTGACACCACACCGTCCACCGCGACCGTCGAACCGTCGTGAGACGCCGCTGAGGCCACGCGGCGAGACTCGGCCGTGGGCCCCTCGAGGTGCCTGAGCACTCCTGGTCGGCATCGACGACACGGATCCGGCGACCCGAAGGTCGCCGACCACGTTGTCGCCTCAGCGCACGGGCGCCTCCCGGGGCGATCCGACGCTCGTCGCCCCGATGAGCCGGAAGCGACCCGACACCGGTTCCTCGCGTCGTCGGTCAGTGCTGGTTCTCGCCGGAGGCCGCCGAGGTGCCGGTCGCGGGAACTCCCTCGACAGGGCGCCCGCTCTCGGGCTCGACGCCGGGCTTCTTCCCTCGCCGGGCCTGCCACCCCTCGATCCCGATCGGGACCAGGGAGAGCACCACGACGAGGACCAGAATGAGCTCGATGTTGCTCTTGACCACGCTGAACTGCCCGAGCACGGCTCCGAGAAGGGTCACCCCCGCCGCCCAGAGCAGCGCCCCGACCGCCGAGAACGTCAGGTAGCGGCGGGCCGGCATCCGCCCCACGCCGGCCATGACGGTGATGAAGGTGCGCACGATGGGCACGAAGCGCCCGAGCACGATGGCCCGGTTGCCGTACTTGTCGAAGAAGCGCTGCGTCCGCTCGACGTTCTCGCGCTTGAACACCCGCGAATTCGGTCGATCGAAGATCGTCGGGCCGGCAGCGCGGCCCGCGTAGTAGCCCACAACGTTCCCCAGGAAGGCAGCGACGACCAGGACCGCGCACACCAACCAGAGCGGCGAACCGATCAGCCCCGTGGTCGCCGCGAGCCCGGTGATGAACAGCAGGGAGTCGCCGGGAAGGAAGAACCCCAGCAGCAGCCCGCACTCGGCAAAGACGATGAGCGCGACCCCGAACAGCGCCAGGGGTCCCAGACCCGCGATCAGGGATTGCGGATCGAGCCACTGCGGGCCGAGGGCGAAGGTGGTGGTGGCGTCGGCGATGGTCACGCCCCGAAGCGTAGGAATCGAGCGTGAGAGCACGATGTGCGCGCGGGACGGCGCTCCCCGCCAAGTGTCCGGCCACGCGCGAGGTGGTGAAGACCGCCGCGATGACGGCAGCGCGCTCGCCGGCCTACCTCGTGATCGTTACACCGACGGCGGTGTACATCGTTGACAAATCTCGAGGCGCGCACGATGCGCGCGTCGGACGCCGTCTCGGCGAGGCGGCCGACTCGGCCCTCCCGTCGTCCCCCTCAAATCGGCGGCAGGGCCGTCCCCTCACCCTCGAGGCGTCACCACGCGCGCGGGCGCAGGAGATACACATCGGTCACCCCCGCACGCACAGGTCCGTCATCGAGGCGCAGCCCGGCCTGCCGCGCCGCGGCCTCGACGTCGTCGCGGTCGCGGCAGTACACCCGACGGCGCCCGAGGAGCTCGATGCGGCGGTAGCGGTCACCGGCGGAGCGCTCAGCGGTCGGCACGTTCATGATGATCACCCCGTCCTTCCTCAGGATTCGCGCCATTGTCGTGAAGGACGGTGCGAGCTCTGGCAGGTAGTTGAGCACCCCGACGGCGAGCACCGCAGCGAAGTCGGTGCCCACACGCAGGTCCGCCGGAAGGCTCCCGTCGGCAATGTGGACCGAGCTCCAACGGTCACTTCGAGCACGCCGAGACAGATGGGCCCGCATCGCGGAGGAGGGTTCACCGACCTCGACGTGGGCTCCGGCCCGAACAAACACGTCGGTGTAGGTGCCCGTTCCCGCCCCGATCTCGAGCACCGATCGAGCCCAGAGCTCGCACCCGCTTAGAGCCGCCCCGATGGTCGCGACCTCGTCACGGCGCAGTCCCGTCCCCACCGTGTCCGGGTGAAGGACCCTTCGTAGAGGCGGGGGCTCCAGCCACGGTGGCTGGGCTGGAGCCACCGCTCGCGGCGACGGCGACCGAGCCGGTCGCAGAAGCGACCCGGCCTCACGGGGCCGCCGCTCCGGGCGGTCCGCAGGACGGGATCTCGCCGGGCTGGCGTCGCACCGCCGGATTCAGCATGCCATGGCGACGCGCCTGGGCGACGAGCCGCCCTGCCTCGGTGCGGTCGACCTGCAGGGCTCTGGCCACGGCGGCGGTCGGCGCGAGCCGCACCCGCGGCGTCGCACTCGCCATGGCCTCGCGGTAGACCCGGGCGATCATGCGGAGTGTCTCCGGGTCGGGGAGACTTCGCGGAGCGCGAGGCGACGGGGCCGCGCTCGCAGTGCCGGGCGCCTCCCGGGTGGGGGTCCGGGGACCCGGCTCGGAGGTCACGCCGGAGAGTCGGGCGACGGCGACTGCCTGGTAGCGCTTCCAGGGCACGCCCTCGAGGATCTCGCTGTCGAGCGCGACGTCAGGCGCGGCCGGTGTGATCTCGGCCGCCACCAGCTGCCACGAGCCGGCCTCTGTCGTTGCCAGCCGCAGCGTCACCCGCAGCGGTCCCTCAGGCTCGACCACCTCGACAAGGGCTTCGCGCACCTGCTCACCGCGGCGGTCGGGCGATGGAGCAGCGGGGTCGGGGTGCCGGTAGGGGTCGAGCGGGGCGGCGACGGACTCGGAGCGCAGCCAGAGGATCTCGACCGACAGGGACGAGCGGCGGGCGGTCAACGCACAGCCTGGGCCGGCGGTTGGGGCCACGCGGGAGCTCCGAGTCGGAGGTCGGGGTCCACCTCGGTCACCGGATGCCGAACCAGATCAGGCAGGCGGTGCCGACGGCGATGCAGTAGATGCCGAAGGGGCGCAGGGACCGGTTCTCGAAATAGCGGGTTAGGAAGCGCACCGAGAGGTAGGCCCCCACGAAGGAAAGCACGCTGCCCACCAGGATCTGGGGGCGGACACCGTCTCCGAGGGGGCCCGCGAGATCGCCCAGCTTGAGCACGCCGGCGGCGAGAATCACCGGGGTCGAGAGTAGGAACGAGAACCGGGCGGCGTCCTCGTGGGAGAGCCCGCGCAGCAGGCCGGTGGCCATGGTGACCCCCGAGCGGCTGATCCCCGGGCACAGCGCGGCGATTTGCGCGGTACCGATCCCGACCGCGCGCAGCACCGGCATCGCCGCCAGGCGCCGGTCTGCGGCCTCACCTGCGGTGCTGTCGGCTGTGGTGGTCTCGGCGCCGACGCGCAGGGTCACGGTGGCGGCAGCCTGGTCCACCCCGCCGCGCTGCGGCGCCGGGCCGGACGGCCCCTGCCCGGCCGGGAGGGCGTCCACGGCGCGGCGGCGCAGCACCTCGGCGCCGAGCAGGATCACCCCATTGAGCACGAGGAAGATGGCCGTGGGGACCGGGCGAGACAGCACGGTTCGGAAGGTGTGCTCGAGTAGCAACCCTACGACCCCGACGGGGATGGTGCCCAGCACCAGCAGCCAGGCCAGCCGCTGCTCGGAATTCACGATCTCGCGGCGCACAACACTGGTAACCAGCCCCCGGATGATCCGGACCCAGTCGCGCCAGAAGAACACCAGCAAAGCGAGCGCGGTGGCCACGTGCAGCCCGACGATGAAGGCCAGATAGGGCGACTCGGGAGCGCCAACGTCGAGGTCCTGGGCCCAGCTGCCCCCGATGACCGCGGGCAGCAGCACGCTGTGCCCGAGGCTGGAGACGGGGAAGAGTTCGGCGACACCTTGCAGGGCGCCGATCACGACAGCCTCGAGCCAGCTCAATTGATGCACGACGGGGGCTCCTGGGGGCCAAAAGGGCACGGGCGAGCGATTCGGGGCACGCTCGCCCGTGCACCGTGGATGATCCGGCGATCGTCTTCAGCGTCCGTGTAACGACGATGAGAGAGCGTCCCCGGCCCGGCCTCAGCCCAGCGCCGCCAGGAGGTCGTTGAGTGCCGCCGTCTCGGCCCTCGGGTCCGGGTTGTTCGCGCGCAGCGCCTTGAGCACCGTGTCGATCTTGCCGTCCAGCCGCGTCCAGGCGGCGTCGTCGCGGGCCTGCAGCCTGCCCTGTGCCTGATCCCACGCGGTCTCGAGATCCGTCACCCGGGCCGTGGCGCCGGCTTGGTCGCCGCGCTGGAGCAGGGCCAGGTCGTCCTGGGTGATGGTGCGGAAGCTCGACAGATCCCCCAGGGAGGCATTCGGGCCCGCGCCGTGAGCTCCGGTCCCAGCCGGTGCCGGCCCAGCGACCGCGCTCGGCGCATCGGAGCCGGAACCCGCCAGGGCGTTGGACCGCGCCGCGTACCCCGCCGCCGCCAGCGCCAGCATCACCACCACCACCACGGTGGTCTGGAGCAGGCCGTGACGGGACGACTCCTCGCCGGTCGTCGACGACGCCGGCGCGCCGTCCAAGCCGGCCCGGCTAGGCCCGTCGATGACGTCGGCCCGGCTGAGTTGCAGGTAGACAACCGTGCCCACGATGGCCACGAGGAAAACGATGCTGGTCACCGTGGTACCGACGCCGAGTCCGCCCTGATCCGGTGGCTGAGCCAACAGGTCACCGAGGGAGGCGCCGAGCGGGCGGGTGAGGACGTAGATGATCCAGAACGCCAGCACCGGGTGCAGCCCAAGCCGCCACCCGATGGCGACAACCACGACCACCGCAATCACGATCAGAGCCGAGACCCCGTACCCGAGGCTGAGCGCCTGGCCCATGAGGTCGCCGGTCGCGGTGCCGAGCGCGAAGGTCACGAAGATCGCCAACCAGTAGAACGACTCGCGACGACGGGTGACGATCGAGTGGATCGACAGCGTGCCCTCGGAGCGGTACCAGGCCACGAACACCACCGCGAGCGCGACACCGAAGACCACTGAGCTCAGCTGGAGCGGCACACCGAGGTTGTCGGTGAGGTTGTCGGTGACGAGGGTCCCGAAGACGCTCACGAGGGTGACCGTCGCCCAGTACAAGCCGGGGACGTACGCCTCGGCCCGCATCTGCAGCGCCAGGATGACCGCCAACAAGAGACCGGTGACGACCGAGGTGCCACCGAGCCCGAATCCGAGATCGACGTTGAGGAAATCGGCCGCCGTCTCACCGACGGTGGTGCACAGGACCTTGATCAGCCAGAAC
This sequence comes from Actinomycetospora sp., assembly GCF_055612215.1. Classification (NCBI taxonomy): domain Bacteria; kingdom Bacillati; phylum Actinomycetota; class Actinomycetes; order Pseudonocardiales; family Pseudonocardiaceae; genus Actinomycetospora; species Actinomycetospora sp. The sequence continues at coordinate 26,629 of NZ_JBVPVA010000130.1, forward strand.
CAGACGGTGACTTCCGGCACCTTGTTGAGCAACGTGCGCGGCGAGGCCGCCGCATGCTGGGATGACATGGCCGCGAAGCATCCGAATCACCCGTGAGAAGAACATGTGACACCG
>NZ_JBVPVA010000156.1:0-2040 GCF_055612215.1 Actinomycetospora sp.
GACGAACCGGCCGTTCGTACATCCGGGGCCTACGCCAGATAGCGGCGCAGGGTCTCCGCACCCGCGGTGATGCGACGCACGTCGACGTGCTCGTCGCGGGTGTGAGCCAGATTGGGGTCACCCGGCCCGAAGTTGACCGCCGGGATCCCGAGTGCCGAGAAGCGCGAGACGTCGGTCCAGCCGTACTTGGCGACCGGCGTCCCGCCGCTCGCGGCCACGAACTCGGCGGCCGCCGGCGCCGACAGCCCCGGCAGCGCACCCGCGGCCGAATCGGTCACCCGCAGGTCTGCGCCGGCCACGCCCTCGAGGACCGACCGCACGTGCGCTTCGGCGTCGGCGGGCGACCGGTCCGGCGCGAAGCGGAAGTTCACCGTGACCTCGGCCGCGTCCGGGACGACGTTGCCCGCCACCCCGCCCGCGATCCGCACGGCCTGCAGCCCCTCGCGGTAGACGCACCCGTCGATGTCGACCACCCGGGCCTCGTACGCCGCCAGCCGCGCGAGCAGCGGCGCGGCCGCGTGGATCGCGTTCTCCCCCAGCCACGAGCGCGCGGAGTGCGCCCGCCGGCCGTGCAGGGTCGCGACGACCCGCATGGTGCCCTGGCACCCGCCCTCGACCAGGCCCGACGTCGGCTCCCCGAGGATCGCGAGGTCGGCGTCGAGCCAGTCGCGCCGTTCGCGCTCGACGCGGTTGAGCCCGTTGCGGACCGCCTCGACCTCCTCGCAGTCGTAGAGCACGAGGGTGACGTCGTGGGCTGGCTCGCGGACCGCGGCGGTGAGGTGGGCCATGATCGCGACGCCCGCCTTCATGTCGGAGGTCCCGCAGCCGTACAGCAGGTCGCCGTCGCGGCGCGAGGGGACGTTGTCGGCGATCGGCACGGTGTCCAGGTGCCCGGCCAGCAGGACGCGGCGGCCGCGGCCGAGCGTGGTCCGCGCGAGCACCGTCTCGCCGACACGCACCACCTCGAGGTGCGGCTCGCGCCGCAGCGCCGCCTCGACGGCGTCCGCGAGGACCTTCTCCTCGCCGGACACGCTGGGCACGTCGACGAGCGCCGCCGTGAGGTCGACGGGGTCGGCGTGCAGGTCGAGGTCCGGGTCTGCGCTCACGGCGACCCAGCCTAGGAGCCCGGCCGATAGGCTGGTCGGCGATGAGCACCCCGGCCACCGAGACCCCCACCCGCGCCGTCGGAATCGGCCTCGCGACCGTCGCCCTCGACGGCACCGTCCTCGACACCTGGTACCCGCTGCCGGAACTGGCGGACGCCGCGGACGACATGGCCGCCGAGCCCGGCGTCGTCGTGGTCCCCGCCAGTGAGCTGGAGCCCTCCCTGGTGGACGCCCTGGGCGCCGACGAGGACCGGGGCGTCGAGGTCGTCGCGGTGCGCACCGTCGCCGACCTGACGGGGCCGCCGACCAGCGCCTACGACCTCTACCTGCGCCTGCACCTGCTCTCGCACCGCCTGGTCCGCCCCCACGGCGTCGACCTGACCGGGGTGTTCGGGCTGCTCGCGAACGTCGTGTGGACCAACCACGGCCCGTGCCCGGTGCCCGGCTTCGAGCGGGTCCGGGCCCGGCTGCGGGGCCGTGGATTGGTGACGGTGTACGCCGTCGACAAGTTCCCGCGGATGGTCGACTACGTCATCCCGACGGGTGTGCGGATCGGCGACGCCGACCGGGTCCGCCTGGGTGCCCACCTGGCCGAGGGCACGACCGTGATGCACGAGGGCTTCGTCAACTACAACGCCGGCACGCTCGGCTCGTCGATGGTCGAGGGACGCATCTCGGCCGGTGTCGTCGTCGGCGACGGCTCGGACGTCGGCGGCGGCGCGTCGATCATGGGCACGCTCTCCGGCGGCGGCACGCAGCGCGTGTCCATCGGCCGGCGGTGCCTGCTGGGTGCCAACGCCGGCATCGGCATCTCCCTCGGCGACGACTGCGTCGTCGAGGCGGGCGCGTACGTCACGGCGGGGTCGAAGCTGACCCTGCCCGATGGCCGGGTCGTCAAGGCGGTCGAGCTGTCCGGTCAGGACGGCTGGCAGTT
>NZ_JBVPVA010000506.1:0-3470 GCF_055612215.1 Actinomycetospora sp.
CGCTCGGTAGCGTGGCGTTACGTTGAACTTCAGAGATCTTGCAGTAGAGATCGGTGGGTCGGTCTCGCTGTGAGGAGTGCTCGCGATGCCCACGATCTCTGTCACGCTCTGCGCCGAGGTTCCTGAGCTCGGAGAGGGCCCGGGCGCGTTGAGCTGGTCGATGGTCGAGGCGTGGGCGGTGGCGATGCGCGAGGAGGTCCCGGCCGCGGCGCTGGCGGTGTCGTTGGAGCAGGTCCAGGACCAGCTCATCGACCGCGTGTGCGGGCCCCGCTGGCTGCCGGTGCGGGGTCTGCCCGCCCCGTTCGGCTGTCCGGGGTGCGGAGTCATGCAGGACTTCGCCCGCAAGGGCAAGCGCACCCGTCCCCGCCGGGTCGACACTTCGGTCGGGGTGGTGCGGGTGCGGCTGGCCAACGTGGGCTGCCGCGACTGTGGCCGGGTGTTCGCGCCGCTGCTGCTGATGCTCGATCTGACCGGGCGTCGGCGCACCGACCGGCTGGCGGTCGACCTGGCTGAGCTGGCCAGTCAGATGTCGTTCGCCCGAGCGGGGGCGGTGGCCCGCAGCTTCGGGGTCCCCGCCTCGCCCGGTCGTGCCCACCAGGCCGTCGCTGACATCGCCCCTCGGCTCGAGTCCGTCGGGCGGGTGGAGCTCGGTGGGCCCTCGCGCGCGGCAGTAGTCGTGCTGGATGGCACCGGGGTCCGCGCTGGGCGTCGCCGCTTGGGGGTGAACACCAACATCGCCCTCGGGCTGAGCGCACGCAGCGGGCCACGCCGCCGGCGACGCGCCCAGACCGCGCTGCTCGGGCTGACCGTCGATCAACCCTGGTCGGCCATGCAGGCCCAACTCGCCGCGCTCGAGACCCCGACGGTGGTGGTCGTCGACGGCGAACTCGCGGTCACCCGCGTCGCGGAGCTGACCTGGCCCGATGTCCCGATCCAACGCTGCTGGTGGCACCTGGCCCGCGCGCTGCGCTGGGCGCTCTACGCCGACAAGGCACCTCATCGCTGGTCACGCGACAAGCGCGGCGAGCTCAGCGCACTGCTGCGCAGCGTCGCCCGGGAACGCCTGACCCACGCCCAGGCCCTGGCCCGCTACGACGCCTTCGTCGACACCGTGCGCACCGAAGATCACCACGCCGCCCTGGAGCTCCTCACCGCCGCCCGCGACCAGGTCTTCACCTGCCTGCAACCAGGCATCCGACGCGACCTGACGCGCCTCGGCGGCCCCGAGCTCGGCAGCGGCCTGCTCGAACGCGTCATGCGCGAACTCAACGCCCGCACCGACATCGGCGGCAGCCGCAGGTCGGTCGAGGGCCTCCGCGACCTGATCACCATCCAGCTCACCCGTATGACCAGCCATCCCGCATGGGCCACACTGCGCGCGTCAACACATCCGCCGAACCCCATCGACTTCAAGATCAATCACCTGAAGTTCAACGCTGGCTGACGCTACCGAATCGTCAGGGCGCCGTGGTAGGCGAACAGCAATTCCATCCTTCGCTGCTCGACGTCGTCGGTGTCCGAGGCCAGGACGTACTTGTTCATGCGCGCGGGGTCCGGCGGGCGAAGGTGATGGCCGGAGAACCCGGGGGTGTGGGGACCGTGCGGGTGGAGTCGAACCCGGCGTCGTGCAGCCACGCGGTCGCGGTGGGTCCGTCCAGGGGGGTGCCGCCGTAGGTCACGGTCTGAAAGCGGTTGAGGGCATCCTCCACCGCGTCCTGGCCGTACTTCCCGTGTCCGACCATGATCCAACCGCCGGGGCGGGTGGCGTCGGCGAGGCGTCTGAGTCCGGCGCGCAGGGCCGGCTCGGGGATGAACGGGGCGGGCAGCCAGACGAGGTCGAAGCCCTCGGTGTCGACGAGCTCGGCGACGTCCAGGCGGCGGAAGGTGACGCGCTGGGCGATCTCGTCCGGGACCTCGGCCAGGGTCTGGCGGGCGAGACCGAGCGAGCGGTCGAGGACATCGATTCCGAGCACCCGTAGCTGCGGGAACACCTCGGCGTAGGCGACGGCCAGCGCGCCCACGCCGGTGCCGACATCGAGCATCCGGGCGCCCGGTCGCTCGAGGGCCCGGGCGAGGTCGGGCATGGACGGGAGGGCGAGCTGGGCGAACGCCCTGGCTCCCTGGGCGCTGGCCCGGCCCTGGGCGCGCAGCGCCTCGTCGGTCTGCGCGCTCCAGGCCGCGCCGTCGCCCCGGGCCACGGCTGCGGTCTTGAACAGCGTGCCCGCGGCCTGGGCCGCGACCTGGTGCGGGGTGGAATGCTCCAGCCCGCGCAGCGCGCCGTCGGCGGTGTCGAACACCCCCAGGGCGGCCAGTAATTCTGCGGCGGATCGCATCAGTGCGGGCGGCCCGTCGCCGCGCCCCACCACGGTCAACGCGGCCAGACTCCAGGCCGCGTGCTCCCCGCGGTGCAGCACGTCTGCCACCTCCACGGGGGCGACCCCGCTCGGCGGCCTCGTTCCTGTCGGGGTCATGCGGCCTCCTCGACCGAGTTGCGTAACGGCGTAACGTAATGACGTTGCAGTAGGGTGTCAATCATGGGTCGACGACGTCTGCACGACGAGGCCACCGCGAGCAGTCTGCTCGAGGCGGCGGAGGTCATCGTCGAGCGGGACGGGCTGCAGGCGTTGACGGTGCGTGAGGTCGCCGACGCGTGCGGGACCAGCACCCGGGCGGTCTACAGCAGCCTCGGTTCGAAGCAAGCGCTCGTCGCGGGGCTCGGGAAGCGCGCCTTCGACCTGCTCGGTGCCACGGTCGCCGGGCTCCCCGTCACCGACGATCCGGTGGCCGACCTCGTCCGGGCGGGCTCCCAGGGGTTCCGATCCTTCGCGCTGGCCCACCCGACGCTGTTCCGCATCGGCGTGCAACAGACCGCCCTAGCACCCGAGACCATCCAAGCGATCATCCCCGCCGCAGAGCAGGCACTGACCTCGTTGCACGCCCGGGTGCGCGCGTTGCAGGACCGCAGCGGCCTGGGTGGACGCACGATCAGCGACGCGTCCTGGCAGTTCCACGCCGCGTGCGAGGGGCTGGCCGCCCTGGAGCTCCGCGGCACCCTCGAGAGCGGGCGTGCGACCCGTCAGTGGGACGACGCCCTGCGCGCCCTGGTCACGGGATGGTCGGCCACCCCGACGCCCAGGACTGACACGCGCCCGGGGTGATGGCGTCACCGAACGTGGCAGACCTGGCATCAGGATCGGGCCGGGGTTGCTTCGCGGTCACCGGCGCGGGCCGGGCACTGCCCCAGATCCGCTCCGCGCGTCCGGCGTTCGAGCTGCACTATCCGCACCTCACCGACCGCATCCGCTTGGAGGCGCACGACGGGGCTGGGGGCGCGAAGAGCATCGGTGAGGCCGCCGCGGGCGTCACCGGGCAGGAGCACATCCCGGGCAGCGACCCCCGGAACAAGTGACCCCGTCCGCGGGGGACGACACGACGACGGGCTTGGAGATGGCCGACCACGGAACCTTGCC
>NZ_JBVPVA010000569.1:0-2700 GCF_055612215.1 Actinomycetospora sp.
CGCCATCTCCAGGGCGTCGAGCGGCAGTTCGGTGGGCATCGCGGCGGCGGTGCGCCAGCCGACGATGCGCCGGGAGTAGACATCGGAGACGAACGCGGTGAACACCGTCCCCGACCAGGTCGGGACGTAGGTGAAGTCCACGACCCAGAGCCTGTTCGGCGCCGGGGCGTGGAAGTCCCGCTCGACCAGGTCCGGTGCCCGCGTCGAGTGCTTGTCCGCCCTGGTGGTGATGACCGCCGCGCCGCGGCGGGCGCCGCGCAGCCCGAGCGAGCGCATCAGCCGCTCGACGGTGCACCGCGCCACCGGCGCCCCGTCGGGGGTGGTGACGCCGTCACGGCGGAGCTGATGCCACATCTTGCGGGCCCCGTAGACCCCGCGGCCCTTCTCCCGATCCCAGAACGTCGCCTCGATGATCTCCGCCAACGCCGCGTCCGAGAGCGCCCGCGGCGACGGCGGCCGGGTCCGGGCGGCGCGGTAGCTGCTCGGGGCGATCGGCACACCGTGCTCGGCGAGCACCCGGCAGATCGGCTCGACCCCGAACTGGTCGCGGTGGGCGTCGATGTAGTCGATCACTTGTTGCCGGTCGGGCGGTCGAGCTCCGCCGCGAAGAAAGCCGACGCGGTCTTGAGGATCGCGTTCGCCCGGCGCAGCTCGGCGTTCTCCTTCTCCAACGCCTTGATCCGGTCCCGCTCCGAGGTCGTCGTCCCGGCCCGCGCCCCGGCATCGACCTGAGCCTGCTTGACCCAGCCACGCAACGTGTCCCGGTTGATCCCCAACTGCGCACCGACCCGGCCGCACGCACCGGTCACGCTGGCCTGCTCCTCGCCCTCGACCAGATCCAGGACCAACCGGACCGAGCGCTCCCGCATCTCCTCGGGGTACTTCTTCTGCGCTGGCACGCTCCACACCCTCTCGGGGCTTCAGAGCCGCCACCAGACCCGGGGCGCTTCAACGGACTGCCCTTCTTCACCCCACCAGCCTGGCTCGACCCCCTGCGAAGACCACGCCACAACCGACCCTGGCACGACCACCACGCCGCCTGACGCCTGCCTGTGGTTCGGACCTCCACCGTGCGCACGGATCCGTCTCCACCCGGACTCCACCCGCAGGGCGACGTCCCTGGGTCGCCGTATTCCTAGCGTCGTCCCTGCCGCGATCGCCGCGGCAGGGACGATCGGGAGGACGACATGACCGCCGCCGGAACCGCGCTGAAGCACACGGGAACCGCGGACCGCGCCGCGCCGGGCCGGGGTCGCGCGGGCCGGGTGCTGCGCCACGTCGCACCGACGCTGCTGTTCGGGCTGATCGCGCCGATCGTCGCGTACGACCTCCTGAGCGGGCACACCTCGGACGTCACGGCGTTGTCGGTCGGCGCGGTGTTCCCCGCCGCGGCGACGCTCTGGACCCTCGCCCGGACCCGCCGTCCGGACCCGGTGGCGCTCCTGACGCTCCTGGGGATCGTCCTCGGGCTGGTGGGCGCCCTGGCCTTCGACGACGCGGTGTTCCTGCTGCTGAAGGAGTCGGTGGTCACGGGCGCGTTCGGGCTGGTGTTCCTCGGCTCGCTGCTCGCCGCCCGACCGGTCACCTTCGCGCTGGGCCGCACGATGATGACGACGACGCCGGCCGAGCGGGAGGCGTACGACGCCCTCTGGGACCACCCCGGAGTGCGGGCCGGGCATCGCCGCACCACCGGCGAGTGGGGTGTCGCGTTCCTGCTCGACGCCGGGCTGCGGGCCGTCCTCGCGTTCGTGCTCGCGCCCGGGACGCTGCTGGTCGTCTCGCCGCTGATCGCCGCCGCCGTGCTGGGCCCGGTCGCGCTCGCGACGCTGCGGCGCCGTCGCCGGGCGGCGGTCCGGATGGCGGCCACCCGAGACGACCTGGCGTGAGCAGGACCGGCGGGTGATCAGGGCTTGCGGGCGACGACGAGCGAGCTCTGGCCGTTGAGTCGCTGCGTGAGCGTGTCGAGGGTCCGCCCGTAGGACTTCGCGACGTCGATGGCGAACTCGACGTCGGTGGTCCAGCCCCGCTCACGCAGCCACGCCGCGGGGTCCGGGCGCTCGTCGGTGTAGATCAACGCGGACATGTCGACACCGATGTTCGCGGCGATCCGCCGGAAGGCCGGGTCGGACATCTGCTGGCCGATGTTGGTGAAGTCCTCGATGGCCCACTGCGAGCCCGGCGCCGAGCGCGCGTCGAGGGCCCGCAGCAGCGAGTCCTGCGCGTCCGGTGGCAGGTAGGGCAGGAGGCCCTCGGTGAGCCAGGCGGTCGGCGCGGTCGGGGCGAACCCGGCGGCCTCGAGGGCGGCGGGCCAGTCGTCACGCAGGTCGACGGGGACCGTGCGGCGGTCGCACCGGGAGGCGGCGCCCTCGGCGTCGAGCACCTGGTCCTTGAACTCGATCACCAGGGGCTGGTCGACCTCGAACAGGACCGTGCCCGCGGGCCAGTCCAGGCGCTGCGCGCGGGTGTCGAGGCCGGCGGCGAGCAGCACAACCTGGCGGATGCCCTGCGCGGTGGCGTCGGCGACGTACTCGTCGAAGAACCGGGTCCGCGTCCCCATGTAGCCCGACATCATCTGCCAGGTCTCGTCCTCGGAGTCGTCCTTCGGCGCGGTGGGCCGGGTCGGCAGCGGGTACGGCGGGTCCGCGGCCACGAAGGACTCCGCGTTCGGGTCCGAGATCAGCCCGTCCGGCCGGTGGGTGT